>NZ_QUHH01000014.1:135903-186182 GCF_003479515.1 Parabacteroides sp. AF14-59
TTATTTATATATATTATACTATTCATATGATTTCCTCTATCATCCATACCTCAGAATATAAAAATTCATACATATATGATCACCAATCAAGGTTGTCAATGTTAATACATCCTGAATTAGAAAAAGCTTATCATAAATCAACAGATGTCGATCCGTACTATTTGAAGAAATATGAGTATTTAAAGAAACATAATTTTTTTTCAATATCCCAATCTTTGACTAATGGTAAAATTAATGAGTCAACAGTTATGGATACTATTGCTCAAACCTCTCAAATTGTATTTGAAGTAACAGATTTTTGTAATTTAGAGTGTACATATTGTGCATATGGTGAACTATATAAAGGATATGATATAAGACATCAGAAAGAAATTAATACCCACAACGCTATTAATTTTCTAAAATATATATTTAATCTAAAACACAAAAATAAAGACAACAAGTTGTTTATTGGTTTTTATGGAGGTGAGCCTCTTCTAAACGGTGGTTTCATCAAGCAAGTAATTGCAACTGTTAATCAATTGAAATCAAAAAAAGAGATGGAGGTAGAGTATAATTTGACAACAAATGCAACATTGTTACACAAATATATTCCTCTTTTAGCTGAAAATAATTTCCAGCTACTGATTAGTCTTGATGGAAATGAAAAAAATCATAGTTATCGTCCTTTTATTAAAAGTAAAAAAAATTCTTTCAAAAAAGTAATTGAAAATGTAGATTTACTACAAAGAACGTATCCGGAATATTTTAAGAGCCATGTTAACTTCAATGCAGTATTGCATGACAGAAACTCCGTTAAAGATATTTATGAATTCATCCATACGCGTTATAATAAAATTCCAAGAATTGCGGAGTTGTCGGCAAGTGACGTAAATCCAGATAAAGAAGCTCTTTATAATAAGATGTTTAAAAGCAGATGGAAAAGTGAGGTGGAATATCAAAAGGATAGCTCCAACCTGTTGGAGAAGAGTGAATTATCCTACTATCGTAATTTGATTAATTTTTTCAAATATAATTCTATTAATTTTTATGTTTCCAACATAACAGACTCATTGCATAATATAGAAAGAAAATTTCCTGTCTGTGCTTGTTTACCTGGTCAAAGAAAAATTTTATTTACTACTAATAACAAATTATTGCCTTGTGAAAGAATTAGCTCTAAATTTTCTGCGGGAGAAATGAATGAACATCTTATAATGGATATTCCTGAAATAACTCGTCGATACAATTCTTATTATGATCAAATGGAAGAACAATGTCAAAACTGTTATAATAGCTGGTCTTGTCTCGAGTGTCTATTTCATATGGACAACTTTGACAAATTGGGTACAGAAGAATTTGTTTGTAAACATTTTTGTGATTCAGAGGAGTATAAAAATAGATTATATAGATATTTTTCTTTCGTCGAAGTGAATCCGAAAGATTATGTAGAAATAATAGAAAATGTAGTAATTATTTAAATGACTATTATGGAAAATGCAACCAATTATTGGTTCACTGTTGAACCATTTGTATATATTGGCATGAGCAAGAATCATGCTTTGCTTTACAATACCCTTGATGGTATGAACATAGAATCAGATAAAATTGAAGTTCTTCAACTATTGGATGAAGTACTTCAAGAAGAGAACTGTGGCGTTGTTTTATTAACTCATGAAAGGACTAAACAAAAGGACATCAATGCTTTTATCAAAGAGGCTCGTGAAAAATACATGTGTGATATAATTGATGTGGCCTTATCTATTGGTAAACCTGTTCAGTTGTTACCTTATTACAATTTTTCGGATAAGTATGATGTATATAAAAAGAACAGTATTTTAACGAGTAGAAAAATCCTGGAATTCCTAACAGAAATCAGTATATATGTAGATCAATCTATCAACATAACAAATCTTATTCTATTTTTACAATCGTTGCCGGGAAATATAACATTTAATATTGTTGGAAATTTAGCGAATGTTGTGAATTATAAAGACTTGTTGTCTTTTTTTGATTTACATGACTCACCCAAAAATTTGTGTTGTTCATATTCTGACGTTATTTCTTTACAATCAATATCGAAAAGTAATTTTTCATATATCATATCAGCCCATTTTCCAATAGATGTGAAAAAGTGGAATCATTCCAGGCAACTTTTGCTTGATCAATCATTACCGGTTACCTATATTTTTGATGTATCATCTTTAGATGATTGTCAACAAGTAGAAGAACTTGTTGAACAGTTTCAAATTGAAAATTATCGGTTGAATCCTGTATATACAAAAGATAATATTGATTTTTTCAAGCAAAATGTTTTTCTAACAAAAAAAGATATTTTATCCTCATCTATATCGATAAAAAATATTTTTGCTAACCAGTCAATAAATATACATGACTTTGGAAAAATTAATATTATGCCTAATGGTGACGCTTACGCTAATCTAAATTATCCAATATTGGGAAATATTAATACGCATAGCATTCATGAGATCGTAGATAAAGAAATAAAAGAAGGTATGTCCTGGTTTCGTATCCGGAATCAGGCGCCATGTAATGAATGTGTTTATCAGTGGTTGTGTCCTTCACCATCCAATTATGAAATATCTATTGGCAAACCGAATCTTTGTCATGTAAAAACAATAACAAATCAATAGAAATGGTAAAAATAAACTCGTATTTACTTATTATTTTGTTTGCTATTACAGGGTGTAAAGAAAAAAAACAAGCAATTGATATAATTGGTGATGATTTAATTACAGTGGATGTCATGACTACAGATTATCCTATAAAAGAGCTGATACTTCAGGATTTTATGGATGTGGAGTATATTGCACTGGAAACAAATGACGATTTTATTACTCAGGGATATGTTCAGGCAATAGGTCAGAAAATTGTAGTAGTTAAAAACGGAATTAATGATGGGGATATTTTTATTTACAGCCGAAAAACAGGAGAAGCAATCCGGAGGATAAATCATAAGGGACAAGGAGCTGAAGAGTATGTAACTATTTCTGGAATAGTTCTGGATGAAGATAGGCATGAAATGTACGTTATTGACAACGTGGCAAAGAGAATGTTGGTATACAATTTAAATGGAAAATACAAGAGAAGTTTCAAATTTCAAAAAAATGCAATGTATAAAAAGAGTTACAATTTTGACAAGCAAAATCTGATATGTTATAATTTTAGTTCGAGCAATGAAGGGCAATCTTTTGCTATTGTATCTAAACAGGATGGAAGCATTACCCAAGAAATTCAAATTCCATTTGAAGAGAAAAAAACAATTTATATTTTTTTGAGAGATGAGGCAAACGATATGACCTATGGTGCAGCCCCTTCTGCTTATCCCATAATACCTGTCCCCAATAATAATTGGATATTGGTAGAACCTTCGTCTGATACTATTTATAGCTATTCATCTGAATACGAAATGAAGCCTTTTTTGACAAGAGTCCCATCAATCCAATCCATGAATCCGGAAGTATTTCTTTTTCCTAGTGTTGTAACCGACCGTTATTGCTTTATGGGAATCGTAAAAAAAGAATATTCTTTTAACACAGGCAAAGGATTCCCAAGTACTTATCTGATGTATGACAGGCAAGAAAAATCATTATTCAGATATACTGTGCACAATAATGATTATTCTTATAAAAATGTAGTAAATATGGTTATAACCCCAGAGAATAATGAAGTTGCATTCTATCATAAAATAGAGCCATACGGATTAATTGATTCTTATAAGAAAGGAGAACTGAAAGGCAAATTGAAAAAAATTGCTGCGACACTAGACAAAGACTCTAACCCAGTAATTATGTTGATTAAACATAAAAATAGTGATTAATAGTAAGTGAAAATGATACAATATCAAACGGAAACCATAGAAAAACAGTTGCAACAAATAGCCGATATGTTAGTGCTTAATGGGACATTAACCGAATGTCCTGGATTAGTACATGGGAAGATGGGAATATCTATTTTCTTTTTTCATTATGCAAAATTCACAGCTAATGAATTGTTTGCAGATTATGCTATGGATGTAATTGGCAAAATGCTGGATCAAATTCATGTCAATAGTTCTGCGGATTATGAGAAAGGAGTTGCTGGTATTGGTATGGGATTTAATTATCTTATTCGTAATAGTTTCTTGCTTGCAGATGATGATATTTTCGAGGATTTTGATGCTAGAATGAGGCGAGCAGTAATGTGTGAACAATGCTCGGATTTTAGCTTGTATGGCGGACTGACTGGATATGGACGATATTGGATTTCACGATTGTGTTATAGAGCTCCGGAAGTGTGGGCTCGAGAAAGTTTATCATATATCACAGATCAGATAGAAAACAAGTTTAATACAATTACACTTGAAGAGAAAACAGATGTGGTATATTTTCTTTCTGATTTGCGACAAATATCAGGTTTTGAGAAAAGGTCATCAGAACTAATTGAGCAGTTCCTGATGATCAGGGGAGCACAAACATCTAATAAAACGAAACTTTACGAGAAACAAATATCGAATTTGGATATGGAAAAGGCACCTACTGATATGGGACTTCTCAATGGATATGCAGGTGAAGGTATGTTGAGGTTGACTGCTCTGGATGAAACAAATATGTCTTGGGTGAATCTATTGTAATTCTAATAGTGAAATGAATCTATACATTTTCAATCAAACTCGTCGTGGTTCTTTATTTGGCGTGGGCACCTATATTCGTGAACTAACAACTGCGTTGAAAGGTAGTGAAATCAATGTTTGTGTGGTGAATTTAATATCAGATCGGCCTCAAATACATATAGAGCGAATAGATGGTATTGATCATTGGTATTTTCCATTAGCCATATTCGATCAACGAACTATAAGCCATCAAGAACAATGGGACTTATATTACCGTAATGTAGTATATTTGCTTAAATTACATATCAATGATAGAAAGAACTTGATATTCCATTTGAATTTTTTCGAAAGTGGTAAATTGGCTGAAGAATTAAAGGATGCATTTGATTGTAAGTTAATAACTGTTACTCACTTTTTTGATTGGGGATTTGCCATTTATGATAATCCGCAACGTTTGTGCCATATTCTGAAAGAAAAACATCCGGATGCTTTTGAAGAAAAATTACAAAGAACATTTGAAGAGGAGAAATTATATTATTTAAAGATGGATCATGTTATATGTTTGTCGGACTACATGAAAGAATTTTTGTGTCGGGATTATGGACTTGATATAACTAAGATATCCCTCATTCCAAATGGTTTAAGTGATATGTTTGATGTATCACCTGATATTGAACGTCTTCGAAAGAAATGGAATCTATCATCTCAAGAAAAAATTATCCTTTTTGCTGGTCGTATAGATGAAGTTAAGGGTGTGATTTATTTAATCAAGGCTTTTCGTGAAGTATTGAAAACAAATAAAGATTGTCGTCTGATAATGGCTGGTAGTGGCGATTACGATAAGTGCTTTCAGGAATGTAAAGATATTTGTTCTAAAATTACGTTTACAGGACTATTGAAAAAGGATGATTTGCATGAACTTTATCAGATGGCAGACATAGGTGTTATTCCTTCGTTATTCGAACCATTTGGTTATGTTGCGGTTGAAATGATGATGCACAATTTACCTGTTGTGGTGACTGCTACTTCGGGATTGGATGAAGTTGTGGATGATACTTGTGGGTTAAAAATCCCCCTCACTATATTTCCTGATTGTGTGGAAATAGATTCTAAATTATTGTCGGAAAAAATTATATATCTACTAGAACATCCGACTGAAGCCAAATTGATGGGAGATAATGGACGGAGAAGGTATCTTTACAATTATTCATCGAAGATATTCTGCAATAATATGTTACGAATATATAAAACGATATGCTTGTGATATGAATCTATATATTTTCAATGAAATTCGTCTTGGAGCAGTGTATGGAATTGGTACTTATATTCGAGAGTTAGTTGTTACTTTGAAAAATAGTGATATAAATGTTTGCGTAGTAAACTTAAATTCCGATAAACCACAGATAATATCAGAAGAGACAGACGGTGTCATTCATTTGTATTTCCCCTCACCAATACAATGGTCAAAAGAACTTTCGGAGCATTGGGACTTATATCATCGTAATGTAGTATATTGGCTTCAATTGCATATAAAAGACAAAGATAACCTGATATTCCATTTGAATTATAACCAAAAGAGTGGACTTGCTAAAGAGTTGAAAAATGTATTCAAATGTAAAATTATATTGACAGTGCATTACCTTGATTGGTGTTTCAAATTGTTAGGAAATCAAACTTGTTTCAAAACAATATTGGAAACGCTAGAAAAAGTTCAGGATGACAAAAATATAGAGCAGTTTAAGGAAACTTACCTAATAGAAAAAGATACTTTTCAGGTAGTAGATCATATCATTTGTCTTTCAAATAAAACACGACAAATATTACAGGATGATTATAAAATAAATTCTGACAAAATTGTGACCATATGTAATGGACTAACTGATACTACTTCTGTTTCTGAAAAATCCATGTTGCGGCAAAAATTTAATATACCATTAAATCTTCCTATCATACTATTTGTAGGGAGAGTAGATAATTGTAAAGGATTGAAGTATGCATTACGGTCTTTTCGAATTATATTAAAAATGTATCCTAATTGTCGTTTTATTATTGCAGGAAATGGAGACTTTGATCTTCATATGGCAGAATGTGAAGATATTTGGATGAATGTTACTTGGACAGGATTGATAAAGAAGGAAAAAGTCTATGAATTATATACAATAGCAGACATTGGTGTAATGCCTTCATTTCATGAACAATGTAGTTATGTTGCTATAGAAATGATGATGCATGGATTGCCAATCATTGGCACTTCTTCCTGTTTGGGAGAAATGATAGAGAATAATATTACGGGTTTGCATATTCCGGTAATAGAAAATAACGATAGAACAGAAATTGATAGTTCTCTATTAGCTGAAAAGATATTATATCTGTTGGAACATCCAACTGAAGCTAGACAGATGGGTGATAATGGTCGGAAAAGGTATCTCGATCGCTATTCTTCGAATGTGTTTCGTGCGAACATGTTGAATATGTACGAATCATGTTTACATTCTGGAGATAATAAAATTAAAACATTAATAGTAACAGGGCAAAGTAATCATAAATGGAAGGTCAGTTCTGTTGCAATCAAACAGATTCTTGAGAATTCCGGTCTCTTCGCAGTTAATGTCGCTGTATCGCCTGAAACCGGAAAAATCATGTCTAATTTTAAACCAGATTTTGCATCTTACCAATTGGTCGTACTCGACTACAACGGCGATAGATGGCCGGAAGAAACAGAAAAATCTTTTTTGGATTTTGTTGAAAAAGGAGGCGGGGTAGTAATCTATCATGCTGCGAATAATGCTTTCAAAGATTGGAAAGAATATAATCGGATAATCGGTTTTGGGGGATGGGAAGATCGTAATGAAATGGCCGGTCCTTATATTTATATGCGGGATGGTCGGTTGGTGTATGATAAGGAATCTCCCGGATGTGCCGGTTCGCATGGCTTTCAGCATGAGTTCGTACTTAATTGCAGCAATCCGGAACATCCGGTAACGAAAGGTTTGCCTGTGGCATGGCGTCATGCACAGGATGAATTGTACGATCGTATGCGTGGTCCGGGTATCGTTAAGGATGTTTTATTTGGGGGATATTCCGATCCGGCAACGAAAGGTTCCGGGCGTGATGAGATGGCTATATTTACAGTCGATTATGGGAAAGCACGTATTTTTCATACGACTTTAGGACATGCAGGAAATACACTAGATGATAATATAGCAATGCAATGTACAGGATTTCAAGTCACATTGCTGCGCGGTGCCGAATGGGCGGCAACCGGCAATGTTACACAGCCAGTACCTGACGATTTCCCGACGGAGACAACTATTTCATTGCGTAAAAATTATAAATAAAAACAGTCTGATATGCAAATAGCTTCCAATTCTATTTTAGGCAAAAGCCATGGACATACAGCTCCTTCGGACAAATTGAATATTGCTGTCGTTGGTATTGGTGGTATGGGGATTACAAATATTCAGCATGTTTTTGAAACGGAAAACATCGTAGCTCTTTGTGATGTAGACTGGAAGTATTCAAAACCTGTCTTAAATTGTTTCTCACGGGCAAAAAAATATAAAGACTTTCGTAGGATGTATGATGAGATGGATAAAGATATTGATGCCGTTATGGTTGCAACACCTGACCATACTCATGCTATTATTGCTGCTACTGCTATAACATTAGGTAAACATGTGTATGTCCAGAAACCATTAACTCATTCGGTCTATGAATCAAGATTGCTTACAAAGTTGGCTGCAGAATATAATGTCGCGACACAAATGGGAAACCAGGGAGCTTCTGACGAAGGTATTGATCTGATATGCGAATGGATCTGGAACGGTGAAATTGGGGAAGTAAAGAAAGTTGAAACCGCTACCGATCGTCCTATGTGGCCGCAAGGATTGGAAACTCCTTCCAGAATACATAAAATACCTTCTACATTAGATTGGGATTTGTTTATCGGCCCAGCTAAAATGAGACCTTTCAATTCTATTTATCACCCTTGGAACTGGCGTGGCTGGTGGGATTTCGGAACCGGTACTTTGGGGGATATGGGGTGCCATGTTCTGCATCCTGCATTCAAAGCGCTTAAATTAGGTTATCCTGTGTCAGTGGAAGCAGCCTCTTCACCAGGGTTTATCGATTGCGCTCCACAGTCTGAGTATGTGAAATTTGTTTATCCGGTTCGGGAAAGCATGCCTAAAGTGGATTTCCCGGAAGTGGAAATTCATTGGTATGATGGTGGTTTTATGCCAGAGCGTCCGACAGGATTTCCCCAGGGACGTCCGCTGATGGGAGTGAGTGGTGGTTTGACAATTTTTCATGGAACGAAGGATACGTTGCTTTGCGGCTCTTACGGACTCAGGCCCTGGCTGCTCTCCGGACGTGTACCGAATATTCCCAAAACGATTCGCCGTGTAGATAGAGCGATGGAGGGTGGTCATGAACAGGATTGGGTACGTGCATGCAAGGAAAGTCCGGAAAATCGTGTAAAAACCAAATCTGATTTCTCGGAAGCGGGTCCGTTCAATGAAATGATCATGATGGGGGTATTAGCAGTTCGTCTGCAATCTTTGAATAAAATATTGGAGTGGGATGGAGCGAATATGGAATTTGTGAATATCGGTGACAATGAACAAATCCGGCAGATGATTTCAAACGGTTTTATAATCAAGGCTGGTCATCCTTCGTTTAATGCTAAAATGTCGGATCCGATCAATGCTAAAGAGTTTGCTGCCGGATTGATTAAACATAATTATCGTACGGGGTGGAATCTTCCTTTGGGGAATATCCTGTAAAAAGAACTGTAATTATGGAAGCTCCTCAGAATATACATCCGGAAATCTTGTCTGCCATTCGTTTATTGTCGGAAGACAGAAATATGAATATGGATACAGCCGTATCAATAATAGAAGATACTGTGTATAATTGTGATTTAAGTATATATCCGGATTTTTCAACCGGTTTAGCTGGTATTGGATGTGGCATCCAGTATATGATTTGTACCGGGTTAATAGAAGGGCGGGCTGATGAGGTTCTTGAAGAATGCGATCAGTATCTTTTTTCTGTAGTTTGTTTTCGTATGCATACTGATTTAACCCATGCAACAGGGTTGATGGGAATAGCTTCTTATTTTTTAGGGAGATTAGAAGATCTCCACGCTGGTGATGGTAATTTGAGTACTGTGACAAGCAAATCTGTATTGTTATCTATTTTGGATATTTTGTTGATTCGATTGGGAGTTGAAGGCTATGCTTCTTTTGAAATCAGAGAACAATCCCCGATCAGTACGATTGAAAAGCAGGATATCAAATTGTTCATACGGCATTTTTTACAGCATAATATATGCAATGAACTGGCTTTGAAATTATGGGATAGGATGGAACAAAAAGATATTTTACCGGCAAGGAAATGTGAGAATTCGATCTGTACGGATATGGGGGACGTAACTATTGTTATACCGATACGTGTAGATAGTAGTATCCGGATAGCAAACTTGCTAACTATAATTCGTTTGTATTCGGATCTTGAAAATATACATTTTATAATCTGGGAAGCAGATAACTTGCAGCGTCTTTATATAGAAGAGAGTGAACGAATTGATTATTTGTTCTGTCGGGATAATAATCCCGTGTTTCATCATACTCATTATCGAAATGAGATGATAAAACAGGCAAAAACTCCGATTGTAGTAGTGTGGGATGTGGATGTTTTAGTCCCTGAGGAACAGTTGTATAAAGCAGTAAATGATATAAGAAATAGGCATGCTATTTTATCCTATCCTTATGATGGCGTTTGTTATAGTCTGTCGTCTGATATTAGTGATAATTTCAGGGAGACGTTGGACTGGGGAGTTTTACTTTCTGAAAAAGAAAAATTTCCGACCATGTTCGGGCAATTGACTGTCGGAGGTATATTCGTTGTCGATCGTGAAAAATACATGCAGGCCGGAATGGAAAATGAGTATTTTATCGGTTGGGGACCGGAAGATATTGAACGGTTAAAACGGCTTACGATTTTGGCTCTGCCTGTATCCCGGGTCACAGGGAGTATCTATCATTTATACCATCCTAGAAAGTTAAACTCTGGATATGTGGATCAATCTCAAAATTTGTCAGCAAAACAAGAACTGCTTCGAGTATGCAAAATGAGTAGAGGTGATTTATTGAAAGAGATCGCTGATTGGTCATGGATTTGTAAGTAGAATTTTGTGATAATTAGTTATAAAATCGAATGTTAATCCCATGAAAAGAATATTTCCTCATTATCACCAACTAGATGCTTTTGACTGTGGCCCAACCTGTCTCCGCATGATAGCGAAGTACTATGGTCGTACCTATTCGGTTCAATATTTACGTGAACATGCTTTCATCTCACGTGAAGGAGTATCGATGTTGGGTATTAGCGATGCTGCGGAACTAATCGGATTTCGAACAATGGGGGTGAGGATTACATTGGAACAATTGCGGACAGAAGTTCCCATGCCATGTATTTTGCATTGGAACCAGGAGCATTTCGTTGTTTGCTATAAAATAAAGAATGGAAAATATTATATTGCGGATCCGGCTAACAAGAAAGTTGCCTATGATGACAAGGAGTTGGAACGTTGCTGGTGTAGCACTTTGGTACAAGGGAAAGATACCGGAGCAGCTTTGTTATTAGAACCCGGACCGGACTTTTATGATCGCGGAGAAATGGAGGAACGAAAAGATAGGAAATTTTCTTTTTTCTTTCGTTATCTGACTCCTTATAAGCGGGAACTTTTTCAGTTGATACTCGGAATGCTGACGGCAAGTATCTTGCAGTTAATCATGCCGTTTCTAACTCAAAGCCTGGTTGATACCGGTATTCGGGATAGTAACCTGAATTTTATTACTCTGATTCTGATTGCTCAGTTAGTTATTTTTATTGCCAGGTTGTCAGTTGATTTTATCCGTAGTTGGATTTTATTACATGTTAATACCCGAATCAATATCGCTTTGATTTCTGATTTTCTGGCGAAGCTGATGCGTTTACCCCTTCATTTTTTCGATACGAAAAAGGTAGGGGACATTATGCAACGTATTGGGGATCATAACAGGATAGAATCTTTTATGACAGGTTCTTCAATTAGCACTTTATTCTCTTTTGTCAATTTTATAGTTTTTGGTTTTGTCCTGGCATATTACGATCTGTCTATACTTGGACTTTTTTTGTTGGGGAATGGCTTGTATGTCGCCTGGATCTTAGCATTTATGAAATATCGACGTGACTTGGATATCAAACGTTTTGCACAAGCTTCCAATGAACAGAGTAATCTATTCCAATTGATCACCGGTATGCAGGAAATCAAACTGAATAATTGTGAAACAGAAAAACGCTGGGAATGGGAACGTATCCAGGTGAAATTATTTAAGATTAGTATTAAAGGGTTAGCTTTAGGGCAATATCAACAGCTCGGGTCGGTGTTTTTTAACCAAACTACCAATATCCTTATCTCCTTTCTCGCCGCCCGGGCTGTTGTTTCCGGAAAAATGACGTTAGGTATGATGATGTCATTGACTTATATTGTGGGGCAGCTGACGGCTCCTATTGAACAGTTTATTGGTTTTGCCCGTTCGTTCCAGGATGCGAAGATCAGTCTGGAACGTTTGGGCGAGATCCACCAGCGAGAAGACGAAGAACAAATGTTAGCTATGAAAGTGAACACTTTGCCTGAGAACCGGGCTTTGCATATTGAAGATGTGAGTTTCAGTTATGACGGGGCGGATCGGGATTATGTATTAGAGAAGGTAAGTTTGACAATTCCACAACATAAAGTGACGGCGATTGTCGGTGCAAGCGGAAGCGGGAAGACGACGCTTATCAAGTTATTGCTCGGTTTTTATGATCCTAACAAAGGACATATAAAGGTGGGTGATCTGTTGTTGAAAAATATCAATCCGCATGTATGGCGGGCACGTACGGGGTGCGTGATGCAGGATGGCTTTCTCTTTTCAGATTCGATCGCAAAGAATATTGCGATAGGCGCGGAGGTGATCGATAAGGAACGGTTGTTGCATGCAGTGACTGTCGCTAATATCCGGGATTTTATCGATTCGTTGCCGTTGGGTTACAATACGAAGATCGGTATGGAAGGAAACGGAGTGAGCCAGGGGCAGCGACAACGGATCCTGATCGCACGGGCGGTGTATAAGAATCCGGAGTTTATTTTTCTGGATGAAGCGACAAATGCGCTGGATGCGAATAACGAACGGGAGATCATGGAACATCTGCATCAGTTCTATAAAGGAAGGACAGTGGTTGTTGTAGCTCATCGGCTGAGTACGGTACGGGATGCAGATAAAATAGTGGTGCTGGATAAGGGACAGGTTGTGGAAGAAGGTACGCATGAGGAACTGACGGCACAACGAGGCGTTTATTATAAATTGGTGAAGAATCAGTTGGAATTGGGTTCGTAGGGGTGGTTCGCGAACCACCCTTACAGGGGACAGTCATATGGAAACAGGAAAAAAAATAGAATTACGCAGTGAAGAGGTACAAGAGGTGATGGGGCAAATCCCTGCCTGGATTGTACGATGGGGTATTACGTTGTTGTTTGTCGTGGTACTGGCTCTTTTGGTGGGTAGTTATTTTTTTATTTATCCGGATGTGATTGAGACGGAGATGACATTGACAAGCCGGGAACCGGTGGTGAAGGTCGTGGCTCGTTCGTCGGGAAAGATCAGCGGACTTTATGCCTTTAACGGACAGGAAGTGAAAATGGATGCTCTGCTGGCTGTGGTGGAGAATCCAGCGAAGACGGAAGATGTACTTCGATTAAAGAAATTATTAGCTCGTTATATGGGTGAGCCGGAACGACTGAGTTATTATTTATTACAGGATGTATGGTTGCTGGGTGATATTCAACCGGCATATATGGATCTGGCATCGAAAGATGTTTCTGCCCGTGATTACCGTGCTTCGGTCGGGCAGTTGCTGGCGGCGATCCATGCCTGGGAGATGTCGTATTGTCTGATAGCACCCTCGGACGGACGAGTGCAACTGCTTGTTCAGGAGGCTCCGAATCAGTATTTATCGTCGGGCGATGTGTTTGCGCGTATTGTACCCAAAGAGGGAGAAACCTGGGTCGGACGGGCATTGCTGCCGTTACAACGGTCGGGAAAGGTGAAGACCCGGCAGCGGGTGATCGTGCGTTTTACGAATTTCCCGGATCAGGAATTTGGAATTGTGAACGGCATCGTTTCGACGATCTCGTTGGTGCCTGCGGAAGACAATTATATGGTGGAGATTGCCTTCCCGAACGGACTGACCACCAATTATGGGAAGTGCTTGCCCGTATCTCATGAAATGAAAGCCACCGCCGAAATTGTAACTGATGATTTACGTTTGATAGAACGCTTCTTTCAACCACTGAAAAAGATACTGAAAGAGGGGTTCTAAAATCTTTTCGTAGCCAATATATCTCGTTTAGTGGCTTTCGTGCCGGGAAGGATGAATAATCCCCTTCCCGGCACTTTATGAAAAATTCACTGATGGTACAGCTGGGTGCCAAACCTACCCTCCAGCATTTCCGCAAAATAGTGATGAACCTGCCGACGAGAGAAAGAGCCGGTTTTATGAAAGAGGCTTTCGGATTGGCTTTCTCTGAATGGAGAAGTCTGGATGTCGTTTATCAAAAGTTTCTGGTTGCGCTGATAAAAAGTGAACGGCAACAGTTTGTAGAGTTTGTACGTAAGGAGACTGTCCTGGGTGAATTCCTGTATGACCTGAAAAACGAAGACCTGTTTGTAAGAATCCTGAATCTTCTGGAACGGCCGTCTAAAAAGCATAAAACCTCTTATTCCAGGTTGGCTTTTTCTGTTTTATTTGCGTTTAATGTGGATTGGGAAATAAAAGGTTTATCGGATAAGATCAGGTATGCGAAAGTGGATAGGGATGATCTGTTTGAGTTGTTTGAAGGGATAAAGATTGACTGATCGGTTATACCAGTCAATTAATTTATTCGGATATTGATTTTTGAATAGGATTATGCCCTGAATATGGTGCCTTCTCACTATATTTGTGATTATTGCTGCTCTTTTCTTTCTTGGGGTTTAATCTTAAAAAGACGAAATTATGAAGACAAAGCACTTTCTTTTGATGATATTCTTTTATCTTATGGGAAGTCAGGTAATAAGCTCTCAATCGGAAAAGAGTCATTTACCGGTAATTGATATTTCAAAAAGTTATCCTAAAAAAGAGATACGTCTTCAAGATATCGCTGATAGTGAATATATTCCGCTTGAAACAACAGATGATGTTTTGTTAGGGAATAGACTTGCTCTTTCTTATGTTTCTGACAAATATATTCTTATTCATGAGCCTATACGAGGATATATTTTTATATTCAATCGTGATGGAACAATATACTCTCATTTCAATAATAAGGGGCAAAGCGGTAAGGAATATGCATGGATTGGAGATGCAGGTGTAATTTTTGATGAAAAAAATGAGGAAATATTTGTGTGTAACCAATCTATTCAGGTCTATTCACTGAAAGGAGAATATAAACGGACTTTGAAAATAAATACTGTTGATAATTATTCGAAAGTTTTTAATATTGATGATGAAGCACTGCTTGTATATGATGATGTGATTGTAGATCCAGGCCTTGAAGGTAATACAAAAGAATATCCTTACCGGCTTGTGTCAAAAAAAGATGGCAGCTTGATTTCTGTTTTGAATATTCATTTCCCTAAAAGATATTCAACTCGTCTTGCTAAAACAGATAAAAATAGTTGGAGTTTTGTTTATCAGTTTTATACTGAAAGTATGTATTATGGTCGAGATATTATGATTGCTGATATATCGTCTGATACACTCTATCAGTTGACTCCAAACAGAAAGTTAATTCCCATATTGACTCGTAAGCCATCGGTTCATCTATCTGGAGATCCAAGGAATGTATGGGTTACTTTTTTAACAACCGATAAATTTATGATAGTTGGTACTATTCTTTTGGATTTCAATTCCGCAGGAGGAAAAATACCGTTTTTTATGTATGAGTTTGAAACCGGAGAAGTGACCAGAGTGTCATTTTTTGATGCTGAATATGCCACGAAGTGGGGACCAGGAAATTCTCCTGCCATAGCCAAGAATAAGATTGCCAGTTTGATTCAGCCATCGTCAATAATAGATGCTTATGAGAAAAAGCGACTAAACGGGAATGTAGATAAGTTTATAAAGACGCTTAGCGAAGATGATAATCCGGTAGTAAGGATTTTAAAATTCAAGTAGAGGAAAATATACATAACTTATTATACCTATGGCTTAGTCTTGGGGAGATTTGTCATGATCTTATAAAGGATTTATGATTGTTTGACATATTATTCCAATTTACCCTTGTCGATCTTAATGATTGTGAAATATCGCTGCTTTTGAAAAGCAGTAAGAGCTGTGTTTTCAATACCTTTTTAAGATTTGTTATAATGTTAGTCTTTTGTACATTAGTTTGTTACGTCTTTTTTTAGCCCTATTCTTATTGCTTTTTAGCCTTTTTCTGCCAACATACCTTTGTGTCGTACTTAATTATTCACTAAAAACATTTTTAATTATGGCACAAGGTTACAAGTTGGTTCTGCGCCCGTCAGAACCGGGAGTCAAAGATTCCAAGAAGTTGTATTATGCAGTATCTAAAAGTACAGGATTTACGGATATCAGACGCTTATGCAAGTTGGTTGCTGCGAGAAGTACGGTATCGAGCGCGGATGTGAAAGCGGTACTGGATAATCTGAATTATATTCTGGATCTGGAATTGCAGGATGGTCGTATTGTTCAGTTGGGGGAATTCGGTAATTTCCGTATTACGGTCGGGAGCGAGGGCGTAGAGGATAAAAAGAAGTTCTCTGCAAGTATGATTCGTGCTCCGAAGATTGTTTTCACTCCTGGGTTTGATTTACGTGAGACTAAGAAAACGATGGGCTATTCTTTGATTACTCCGGAAGTAGAAAAAGCGGAGAATCCCGGAGGTGGTGGGGATCGTCCGGAAATCGAGTAAACCGGTCGAGGATGAAAAGAATGAATGTTCAACTGGTAATGGCCGTGCTGCTTTGTGCAGCCGGTCTTATCCTGGTCTTTTCCGGTTTTTGGGTGGCTCCGGCTGGAGAGATACATAACAGTGTGTTAGTAGCTTTCGGAGAGATCAGTACGTTTGCCGGAGCATTATTTGGGGTAGACTATTCATATAAAATAAAAAAGAACGAAAATGAAAAATAAAGAATTTACATTTGAAAAGCCTTTGACTGTAAAGCAACAAGCATGGAGATGCAAACATCCGGATTGGATCAGTGATCATTTTTACATGGGGGAGTTTATCTACAGTGCAGTTGCTGTAGAACAGGGCCTGAACAATACTCCACCACCGGAAGCGCAGAAAGCGATTAGAAATCTGGTTAGAAAGTTATTGGAGCCGCTTCGGGAATATGCGGATTGTCCTATGGGAATGCATATTTCCAGTGGCTATCGGAGTGAAGAATTGAATCGTCTGGTAAGAGGTGTTGCTAACTCGCAGCATATGACGGGAGAAGCAGCCGATATTTATACATTCGGAAGTTGCCGCTTGTTGGAGGCTTTACAGAAAAGCCGTTTGAATTTCGACCAGGCAATTTATTACCGTCGTCGTGGGTTTATCCATTTGTCATTAAAATTGACGGGTAAGAACCGTCGCCAGGTGATTATCAAATGAGAGCTGTTCTTTACTTGTTTTTGGCGGTGATAGGATTATCCGGCTGTGTGACACGCAATCGAAGCAGGGAGCAGTTTTATGCGTATAAGGATTCGATGGTGTATATACAGTTGGATACATCCTGTTTACATTATGATCGGCAGAAGCATTTGCGGGGTAACTCCCGATTGAAGGAAATTTATTTTTCTTCACCGGATAGCTCAGGCAAGCAGCATGTGGAACGTGTTGCGTATGTTACGGAAGAATGGAGCATGACGGATTCAGCAGAAGTCCTTTCTACAAAGAAGAGTGCAACAGAAAAGCAGGACATTAATAGCATTATATCGACGGAGAAAGTGATGACAAAACATGAACCGGGACATATTGCCGGATGGGTGTTGGTTCTGTTTTTGCTTTCTTTTGTCTATTGGTTATGGAAAAAATGGAGGATTAAGTAACTTTTATCTTTTTATTTACGAAATGTTCGGAATAATATGTATATTTCGGAAATAACAGAATGTTAGCCTGCAAAGTGGTGATTATACAACAAATAAGGAAGTGCATTAGGTATTAATATTTAATTATAATAAGTATGAAAAGTATGTATTCAATTTTATTCATCCTCCTGTTGTTTATGGCGGGGGGCGAAGGAAACAAACAATCGGCTGATGATTTCATAACTGTTGATGTTACTGCAAAATATCCTTATAAAAAACTGATTTTGCAAGATTTCATGGATGTAGAATATATTCCGTTGGAGACGAATGATGAATTTGTCTGTGGCAATTTTGTTCGAGCTGTTGGTCGTAATCATGTTATTGTGACGAACCGTAGTAATGATGGAAACATCTATGTTTTTGATCGGAAGGGAAGAGCCCTGAGAAAGATAAACAGGAAAGGACAAGGTGGGGAAGAATACAATGGATTGTCAAGCATTGTGTTAGATGAGGATAACAATGAACTGTTTATTAACGATTCATATTCAAACAAGATACAAGTGTACGATTTGAAAGGAAATTTTAAACGAAAATTATCGACCAATAAGGATTTCTTATTTGTTGATATGTATAATTTTGATGAAGAACATTTAATTTGTCATGATTCTTTTAATGATAACAGTACTGTTGCTTTTCATGCCGGACAATCATTTATGCTAATATCAAAATTGGATGGTAGCATCTCTAAAGAAATTCAAATACCCTATGAAGAGAAAAAATCGATTGTGATAAAGACTCCTAAAGATGAAAAGACTGGATTATATCATGCATTTATGCCTTCAACCGTCCATCCTATAGTCCCTTATTTTGCAGATTATGCGTTGAATGAGATTTCAGCAGATACAATATATTGTTTCTCAGATCACATGATGAAGCCATTAGTTGTAAGAACGCCTTCTGTTTGTTCTATGACTCCGGAGCGATTTCTGTTGTTGAGTTTGCTTACCGATCGTTATTATTTTATGGAGGCTATAACTAAAGAAATAGAATTCTCTCCTACAGATTTAGTATATGATAAGCAGGAAAAGGCCTTATTCAGATATAAAGTATATAATAGTGATTACACAAATGATAAAGAAGCTTTCCTGAAGTCAACACCTTTAAATGGTGAAATTCCTTCTTGTCAATATTTAGAAGCTTGGGAACTTGTTCAGAACTACGAGGGAGGACGTTTAAAAGGTAAATTAAAAGAAGTTGCAGCAAAATTGGATTCGGAGGATAATCCGGTGATCATGTTGATAAAACATAAAAAATAAGGCTTTGGCGTGTTAAACTATAATATAGTTGTTAATGAAAAACTTAATTTTAATTTTTATCCTATTCATAATGGTAGGATGTAGAGAAAATAAACAATCTGCAGATAAATTTATTTCTGTTGATGTTACTGCAAAATATCCTGAGAAAGAGTTGGTTTTGCAGGATTTTATGGATGTCGAATATATACCATTGGAAACGAATGATGAATTTATATGTCAAGGTTTAGTTATGGCTATAGGTAAGGATATTATATTAGCTAGAAACTATATTAATGATGGTGTTCTTTTTGTTTTTGATAGAAAAACAGGTAAAGGGATAAAGAAAATAAATCGTAAAGGACAAGGTGGAGAGGAATATACTTTTATACAAAGAGTGGTTCTTGATGAAGATAAGAAGGAAATATTTATTCATGATCATTTTGCCAAGAAAATAGTTGTGTATGATCTGGATGGAAACTTTAAGCGGAGTCTTAAACACGATGATGACCTTTATTTTGCTCATATCTATGATTTTGATCGGGATAATTTGATTTGCAATAATTATTGGGTTACTGATAGAGAATCGTTTATGATTGTATCTAAACAAGATGGAAGTATTATTCAAAAAATTCAAATACCTTTTGATAGAAAAATTTTAATGGATGTAAGTACAAAAGATGAGTCAAAAAATATGACTTATAGTGTGGTTCCTCGTACGTATTATCCAATAATATCTACTCCAAATGGGTATGTTTTAGTAGAGCAGTCGTCTGATACCGTATATCAATATCATTTTGACCATAGTATTGTACCAATTTTAGTTAGAACTCCAGTCATTAGATCAATGGATCCGGAAGTTTTTCTTTTTTTGAGTATTATTACTGACCATTATTATTTTATGGAAACGGTAAAAAAGGAATATGATTTTAGTAGTGGTTCTGGATTTTTTGGAAAAAACTTGATGTATGATACTCAAAAGAAGGCTATTTTTGAATACAAAGTATATAATGATGATTACTCTGAAAAGAGAGTCGTAAATATGAAAACGACTCCTGTAAATAAAGAAATAGCATCTTGGCAAAGCATGGAAATAAGTCAGCTTATAACTGATCATCGAAAAGGAAAGTTGAAAGGTCAGTTAATGGAAATTGCTTCACAATTAGACGAAGAATCTAATCCGGTGATCATGTTGATTAAACATAAAAAATAAAATGTGACATAATATCCTCTATGGCGATAGAAGAGTAGTTGTCTCGCTTGTTTTGCACTGTGAGAGTGCATTTCTTAGTATATATAGCCCAATATTCTATCATATTTCGAATTTTCAGATTGAAGAAAGAACTTTTGAAGTTAGGTGAAAGCACTTAGAATATATGTGGATTGGTGATATAGGTATGATTGGTTTATTCATTGAAGGGAAAATACAAACGAATTTTGAAAATAAAATATTACCTTGCATTCGTTAATTATACAAGCCATGAAAAAGATCATTTATTCTTTTGTTTTTATTTTTTGCGCCTTACTGACTTTACAGGCGCAAACAATGATAGTTGGATCCTATAATCTGAGGTATGCCAACAATGGGGATTCAACAAAGGGAGACGGTTGGGGACAACGTTATCCTTATATTGCTCAACTGGTACAGTTTCACGGTTTTGAAATATTCGGAACCCAGGAAGGTTTATATCCTCAGTTACAGGATTTGAAACAAGCCATGCCTGGCTATGATTATATCGGTATCGGACGTGAGGATGGCAAACAGGCAGGGGAACATTCTGCTATTTTTTACCGTACGGATAAGTTTGAAGTGCTGGAACATGGGAATTTCTGGTTATCTGAGATAACGGACCGTCCGAATAAAGGGTGGGATGCAGTTCTTCCCCGGATTTGTACCTGGGGAGAGTTCCGGGATAAACAGACTGGCTTTACCTTTTTGTTTTTCAATCTCCATATGGACCATGTGGGGGTACAAGCCCGTGCCGAGAGTGCGAAATTGATTTTGAAGAAAATAAAAGAGTTTCCTAAAAAGTTACCTGCTATCCTGACCGGTGATTTTAATGTCGATCAAAACAGTGAGTCTTATAAATTGTTGGACGGTTCCGGTGTCATGCGTGACTCGTATGAAATTGCGGATTTCCGCTATGCGCCAAATGGAACATTTAATGGTTTTCATACGGATCGAAAGACCGAAAGCCGTATCGATCATATTTTCCTGACAAAAGAGTTCGATGTGAAAAAGTATGGGGTATTAACCGATACCTACCGTTCGGAAGTGGCTGAAAGTTCTCAGAAGGAACAGAATGGTAATTTTCCCAAAGAGGTATCTTTGAGTAAATATAAGGCTCGCACCCCCTCAGATCATTTTCCTGTGATGGTCGTTTTGTCAATCTTATAAATGAATTATTATGAAAACACCTAAGACAACTTTTTCTTTCTTCTTTCCAACTTTGTTGGTATTGGTACTATTATTGGTTTCCGGCGAAAAGTTATCGGCGGAAGATCTTGGTTATGAACTGAAGGATGGTACATTGACTATTTTGATGTATGGTGGTTTTGATGATTGGAAAAAGGCTAGTGTAGCTGATAGGAACTCTGTCACTCAGATTACGATAGAGGAAGGAGTTCCCATTGTTCCGAATCAGATATTTAAATATATGTCGCATGTAAAAACCGTGCATATTCCATCGTCCGTGACTTCGATCGGAGCAGGAGCCTTTTTAGCTTGCAGGGATTTGTCATCCGTAACATTTGCAGAGAATTCCAATTTGAAATTGATCGGAAGATATGCTTTCTATCAGACATATCTGGCTTCGATCACTGTTCCGACTACTGTGGAATGGATCGGGAAGGCTGCTTTTAGAAATTGTTCGAATCTGTCGTCAGTGCAATTTGCAGAAGAGGCGTGTTTGAAGACGATCGGAGAGTGGGCTTTTTATGAGACAGCTCTCAAGTCAGTTGCTATTCCTTCTTCTGTAGCAACAATCGGGAAGGCTGCCTTTTGGGGATGCAGAAAATTGTCGTCCATAGCATTTTCCGAGAACATGAAGCTTGAAAAGATCGGTGATGGTGCTTTTTCCAGAACGGCTATAATATCTGTTACCATCCCGTCTTCTGTCGTGGCTATCGGAGAGGGGGCTTTCAGACTCTGTAAAAGATTGTCGTCGGTCACTATTGATGGTTCGAAACTGGAAACGATCGGGGGACGGGCTTTTTCCGAGACTTCTCTGACTTCTTTTTCGATCCCGTCTTCTGTTACTACGATTGGTGCAGGCGCTTTTGCGAAGACGTTTCTGAAATCGATAGTGGTCCCTTCTTCGGTGACAAATATAGAAGGAGCGGCTTTTACGGATTGCAGAAGATTATCCTCTGTTACATTTGCCGGAAAATCGGAGTTGGAACAGATTGGAGCTGCCGGATTCTACGGAACAGCTTTGGAATCATTGGAAATTCCTTTTTCAGTGAAGACAATCGGAGCAGGTTCGTTTTCTCATTCTGCTCTTAAATCGGTTACCATACCTGCTTCTGTTACAAACATAGGGCGTGCCGCCTTTTATGAAACATCTCTGGCTTCTGTTATTATACCGTCATCTGTACGAACGATCGGAAAAGAGGTTTTTTATAACTGCACCAAGCTGACAGACGTTACTTTTTTGTCGTCGGAAGCTCCGGCCGGTTTTGAGGAGAATGTGTTTGGAGGGTGTTTCTCTTTGGAGGCTATTAATGTTCCGGAAAGTGGTTCCGGCTATTCGGGAGGACCTTGGGCTAAGTATGAAGATATTATCAAACGTCAGGTCATATCTATATCTTCCGGTTCGTTAACTGCATTATATAATTGGTTTTCTGTTGGCGGAATGGGGAATTGGAGTGTCTTTAATCCTCTGCTCTATATTCTCTTATTAACTATATACATCCTGAGGCTATACATCCTTTAAGAAATGATAATAGTCTTGTGGAAAACTAATTAATTGCGTTTCTTTGTACCCGTAAATAATTAGGATATGGCAGACGAACAACAGATGGTGCTCCGGACGGAGGACCTGGTGAAAAAATATAGAACACGTACGGTGGTGAACCATGTTTCTATCAATGTGAAACAAGGGGAGATTGTTGGATTGCTCGGTCCGAACGGGGCGGGGAAGACGACAACATTCTATATGACTGTAGGACTGGTCACACCTAATGAAGGGAAGATCTTCCTGAATGATATGGAGATCACCAAGTTCCCGGTTTATAAACGTGCCCGTAACGGTATCGGTTATCTGGCCCAGGAGGCTTCGATTTTCCGTAAGATGACAGTGGAAGATAATATCCGCTCCGTATTGGAAATGACGGAGACGACTCCGGAATATCAGAAAGAGAAGCTGGAAAGCCTGATCGCTGAGTTCGGTCTGAACAAAGTGCGGAAGAACCTGGGAGACCAGTTGTCGGGTGGTGAAAGGCGTCGTGCTGAGATTGCCCGCTGTCTGGCCATCGACCCTAAATTCATCATGTTGGATGAACCGTTTGCCGGTGTCGATCCGATTGCCGTACAGGATATCCAGACCATTGTTGCCAGACTGAAACATAAAAATATCGGTATCCTGATTACCGACCATAATGTGTACGAGACGTTGAGTATCTGTGACCGTGCTTATTTGTTGTTCGAAGGAAAAGTGCTTTTCCAGGGAACGGCAGAACAGTTGGCAGAGAACGAGATCGTCCGCGAAAAGTATCTGGGTAAAGACTTCGTATTACGGAAGAAAGACCTGTAATCAGTTATTGATAATTGTTGGATTGTTTTTGTTTTGAAAGTCTTCTGATATGCTGTACGCATACAATGAATAATAATAATGTAATGACGGCCAGTGCCGAATAAGGTAACAGATTGGCATTGGATATGTCTCCGGAGATAAATTCATTTTCTTTCAACCGGCTATCCGACATACCGATCACGGCAAATGCGTTGTTGACGAAATGGGCAAATACAGGGACCCAGATGTTTCTGCTCCAGTATAACAAGTAGCCGAAATAAGCTCCCAGCAACATACGGGGAAGGAATCCGTAGAACTGCAGGTGGAATGCGCTGAATATTATGGCGGCTGACCAGATAACAATGTGATGGTTGGTGGTCCACTGTCCGATAATACGTTGTAATGCTCCCCTGAATAAAAACTCTTCGGTGATACCAGCCATCACGGCCATAACAAGCAGATTGGATAACACTATCAGGAGTCCGTCGCCTGCTAAAAGTGTATTGGTCAACTGTTCGGCAAGTGCTTCCTGCGTTTGCATCCAGTTTTCAATAGGCGCCATGAATGAGGGTAATACCATTTGCTTGTTCAGCAATGCAGTCAGGGTGGTTGTCGGCGACATCAGGACCATACTCACCAGTACGAGCGCCAGGACACGGTTATCCGTTTTTCGTTTTATACAAAGGTAATCTGCCGGATCGGGGCTGCATAACCAGGCTACAGCTAATGCCGGGAACAGGAATGTCCCCACTGCTGAAACAAACTGCATCATCCGCATCATGCCGGGGTATTGAGATAGATTACCGGAGATGCCATGAAACGTGAAAAATATTCCCGTGCCGATCAGGGATGAAAGGATGGCTCCGAACAAAAGACAGAGTAGCAGGAGCAATAACTGGAACAGTGCCGGTTTACCGGCGTATATACCTTTTAATCTCATTTTGAATATAAATATACGGACATAAAAAAACTTCTGCCCAAATATAGGTAGAAGTTTTTTATTTTTTCGAGGTAGAGTGAATTACATTTTCGGTCTGGCTTCTTTTACCACCATCTGACGACCTTCGAATTCAGCTTCGTTCAATTCTGCAATAGCTTTTTTCGCTGCTGCATCATCAGGCATTTCTACGAATGCAAAACCTTTCGATTTACCTGTTTCACGGTCTATGATGATCTTTACAGAATCTACCACTCCGTATTCTTCCATTACTTGTTTCAGATCTTCTTCCCGAACACGATAGTTCAGGTTACCAATGTAAATGTTCATAAAAATAGAAATAATTAAAAAATAAAATTGTTACTGATGAAAGTAGTAAACCGGAATTTCGTAACAATGATAGATAAATCGACAAGTAACAAGTAAATGAAGAAATAAAAACAATGTTATTTACGTTCAAGGTAATTCCCCTTTCACATTACAAAGGAATACATTTATTTTAGATAAACAAGATTTTGGGTTGAAAAAAATAATATGTGTCTAAATTGGGCTTACTTAGAACAAATTAAGTAAACAATTTGCGAGATTAAAAGAATAACTCTAATTTTGCAGCCTAAAATTCGATACGACTATTAATTAAATAAATCATTCAGAATGAACGTTTCGCTTAAGAACATTGATGCCGTTAGCGGTATTGTGAAATTAGAAATAGTGAAGGCTGACTATGCTGAACAGGTTGAAAAGAGCCTGCGCAACTTCCGTCAGAAAGCAAATGTACCGGGTTTCCGTAAAGGAATGGTACCGATGGGTATGGTAAAAAAAATGTATGGAAAGCACGTGCTGGCTGAAGAAGTTAACAAGTTGGTTTCTGAAAATCTATTCAATTATATCCGCGATAACAAATTGAACATTTTAGGCGAACCGATGCCTAACGAAACAGAACAACAGCCTATTAATTTCGATACGCAGGAAGATTTCGAATTTTGTTTTGACGTAGCTTTGGCTCCGGAGATCAAAATCGAACTGAGCAAGAACGATAAGCTTCCTTACTATCAGGTTGCCATCGATGAAGAGATGATGAACCAGCAGGTAGATGCTTATACTGCTAACTTCGGCGCTTACGACCAGGTTGAAGAAGTAGAAGAAAAAGACATGGTAAAGGGTACTGTTGCCGAACTCGAAAACGGATCTCCGAAAGAAGGCGGTATCGTTGTCGAAGATGCAGTACTGATGCCTTCTTATATGAAGGATGAGGCTGAAAAAGCGAAATTTATCGGTGCAAAGACTAACTCTGTGATCGTTTTCAACCCGAACAAGGCTTATGAAGGAGCTGAAGCAGAGATCGCTTCTTTCCTGAAAGTCGATAAAGAAGCTGTTGCCGGTATCACTGGTGACTTCAGTTTCGAGATCAGTGAAATTACACGTCACAAAAAAGCGGAACTGAACCAGGAGTTGTTCGACAAAGTATTCGGCGAAGGTGTTGTTACCAGCGAAGAAGAATTCAAGAACAAGATCAAAGAAGCATTGGCAGAACAGTTTGTTCCTCAGAGCGACTTCAAATTCCTGCTGGATGCACGCGAAATATTGGTACAGAAAGCCGGCGAACTGCAGTTTGCTGACGGATTGCTGAAACGTTGGTTGCTGGCTGCAAACGAAAAGAATACACCGGAAAAACTGGACGAAGAATATCCTCAGATCATCGAAGACCTGAAATATCAGCTGATCAAGGAAAATCTGGTGAAGGGCAATAACCTGAAGGTTGAAGATGCAGATATCGAAAGCTTTGCAAAACGTGTGGCTAAAGCTCAGTTTGCACAGTACGGTATGCTTTCTGTTCCTGAAGAAGTATTGGCTAACTATGCAAAAGACATGCTGAAGAACAAGCAGACTTTGCAGAACATTATCGACCGTGCAGTAGAAGAAAAACTGGCTGCCTGGTTGAAAGAACAGGTCGAACTGGATGTAAAAGAAGTTTCAGCAGAAGAGTTCAACAAACTCTTTGAATAATATTATTCTTCGGAAACTATAGTATTTATTATGGTTTCAGTAAGAAAAAGGGGTTTCTCTCTAAAAAATATCTTAGCGGATAGCAAATAAGTTGTTTCTTTCAGAAATTTATTTATAACTTTGTTATTCCGATAAGTCAGAGGGAAATCCCTTTTTTTATGACTTTCGGTTATACAATAAACAGTAGACTATGGACGATTTTAGAAAGTATGCAACAAAACATTTGAGGATGAACAGTAATGCGCTGGATAGTTATATGAATATCACCAGCAGTTATATTTCTCCGACGATTATTGAAGAACGTCAGCTGAATGTTGCGCAGATGGACGTGTTTTCCCGCTTGATGATGGACCGTATTATCTTCCTGGGAACGCAGGTCGACGATTATTCGGCCAATGTGATTCAGGCACAATTACTATATCTGGATTCAAGCGACCCCGGTAAGGATATATCCATTTATATTAACTCTCCCGGTGGTTCCGTATATGCCGGTTATGGTATTTATGATACTATGCAGTTTATCGGTTGTGATGTTTCTACTATCTGTACAGGTATGGCCGCTTCTTTTGCAGCCGTATTGCTGGTAGCCGGAACGAAAGGTAAACGTATGGCGTTGCCTCATTCACGCGTGATGATCCACCAACCTCTGGGCGGTGTACAAGGACAGGCTTCGGATATCGAGATCACAGCTCGTGAGATCCTGAAGGTTAAGAAAGAACTGTACACTATTATCTCAACTCACTCAGGAAAACCTTATGAAGAAGTGGAACGCGATAGCGATCGCGACTATTGGATGACTGCCGAAGAAGCGAAAGCTTACGGTATGGTTGATGAGATCCTGGTTCGTAATAATAAATAACAAACATAGAGACAAGGCCCTTTTTTGTGCCTTGTCTTTTTTGACAATTTAATAAACAAAAAATCTATGGCCAAAACAGGCGACGTTTGTACGTTTTGTGGAAGGAGCAGCCGGGACGTTAACATGCTGATAAATGGGATATCCGGTGCTATCTGTGACGAGTGTGCACAGCAAGCGTATGAAATTGTAAAAGAACAACAGCCTGCCAGGAAAAGCTCTTTAGGGCTTGACCAGGCGGAACTGCCGAAGCCGGAGGATATAAAAAACTTTCTGGACCAATATGTGATAGGACAGGATGACGCCAAGCGTTATCTTTCTGTTTCTGTATATAACCATTATAAGCGGTTACTTCAGAAAGTCACTTCGGATGATGTGGAGATCGAGAAGTCTAATATTATTATGGTTGGCGCAACCGGTACGGGAAAAACCTTGCTGGCGCGTACGATCGCAAAATTGCTGCATGTGCCGTTTGCCATTGTGGATGCGACGGTGCTGACCGAAGCCGGTTATGTGGGAGAAGATATTGAAAGTATTCTGACTCGCCTGTTGCAGGCTGCCGATTATGACGTGGATGCTGCACAGCGGGGGATTGTATTTATTGATGAGATAGATAAGATCGCGCGTAAAAGTGATAATCCGTCTATAACCCGTGATGTAAGCGGAGAAGGAGTACAGCAGGGATTATTGAAACTGTTGGAAGGTTCGATCGTAAACGTGCCTCCCCAGGGCGGAAGAAAACATCCTGAACAGAAAATGATTGCGGTAGATACGAAAAATATCCTGTTTGTCTGTGGCGGAGCGTTCGACGGTATCGAGAAGAAAATAGCCCAGCGTCTGAACACCCGTGTCGTAGGATATTCTGCCAGCAAGGAAACTGCCCAGGTAGACAGGAACAACTTCCTGAAATATATTACGCCGACAGACCTGAAATCGTTCGGGTTGATCCCGGAGATTATCGGTCGTCTGCCTATTCTGACTTATTTGAACCCGCTTGACCGGAGCACGCTACGCAGCATTCTTACAGAGCCGAAGAATTCGATCATCAAGCAGTATGTCAAGCTGTTCGAGATGGATTCCATTAAACTGTCGTTTGATGAAGACGTTTATGAATATATCGTAGACAAAGCTCTGGAATTTAAGCTGGGAGCCCGTGGTCTTCGTTCGATAGTCGAGGCCATCATGATGGATGCTATGTTCAGCATGCCGTCTGAAAAGAAAAAGAAACTCCATGTTACTTTGGAGTATGCGAAGGAGAAGTTTGAAAAATCAGATGTAAACCGTTTGCAGATAGCGTAATGCCTGCGGTTTGTAAAATATAATAAGTATGGCGAAGAAGGATAGTATAACTGAGCATTTAAAGACTCATTTTGGTTTTGATACCTTTAAAGGGAATCAGAAAGCAATCATTGAAAATGTGCTGGCCGGGAATGATACCTTTGTGTTGATGCCCACCGGTGGAGGTAAGTCTCTCTGTTACCAGTTGCCTTCTATTATGATGGAAGGTACGGCGATCGTAATTTCCCCCCTGATCGCTTTGATGAAGAATCAGGTGGATGCCATGCGTAATTTCAGCGAAGAAGACGGAGTGGCCCATTTTATTAATTCATCACTGAATAAGTCGGCGATCGACCAGGTGAAGGAAGATATTATGGCTGGCCGAACGAAGCTGCTTTATGTTGCTCCCGAATCACTGACAAAGGAAGAAAATGTCGAATTCCTGCGCAATGTGAAAATCTCATTTTACGCAGTGGATGAGGCCCATTGTATCTCTGAATGGGGGCATGATTTCCGCCCGGAATACCGGCGGATACGTCCGATCATCAATGAGATAGGAAAACGTCCGTTGATTGCGCTGACTGCTACCGCGACTCCGAAGGTACAACATGATATCCAGAAAAACCTGGGTATGATAGATGCTTCAGTTTTCAAATCCTCCTTTAACCGTTCTAATTTATATTACGAAGTTCGTCCGAAGGATGAAAATATAGACCGCGAGATCATTAAATATATTAAAGCCAACGAAGGTAAATCGGGTATTGTTTATTGTCTGAGCCGCAAGAAGGTAGAGGAGTTTGCCGATATTCTGAAGGCAAACGGGATCAAAGCGCTTGCTTATCATGCCGGAATGGATTCGCAACAACGGTCGGCCAATCAGGATGCGTTCCTGTTGGAAAAAGCAGACGTTATTGTGGCTACTATCGCATTCGGTATGGGGATCGATAAGCCGGACGTGCGTTATGTCATTCATTACGATATACCGAAGAGTCTCGAAGGTTATTACCAGGAAACAGGCCGTGCCGGCCGTGATGGCGGCGAAGGGCAGTGTATCGCCTTTTATGCTTATAAGGATTTACAGAAGCTGGAGAAGTTTATGCAGGGTAAACCTGTAGCGGAACAGGAGATCGGCAAGCAACTGTTGCTTGAAACAGCCGCCTATGCTGAAACATCCGTATGCCGTCGTAAAGTCCTGCTGCATTATTTTGGTGAAGAATACCTGGAAGATAATTGTGGAAATTGTGATAATTGTTTGAACCCCAAAAAGCAAGTGGAAGCGAAAGAGTTATTGAGTGCGGTACTTGAAGTGATAAGTACTTTAAAAGAAAAATTTAAGGCAGACTATATTGTCAGTATGTTGGTCGGGAATGAGACCTCCGAAATTCAATCTTACAAACACAATGAAATGGAAATCTTCGGTTCCGGAACGGACGAAGACGACAAGACCTGGAATGCGGTGATCCGTCAGGCACTGATCGCCGGCTATCTGACAAAAGATATCGAGAATTATGGTTTGCTGAAAATATCGCCGAAGGGAAAAGACTTCATGAAGAAACCGGTATCTTTCAAAATAACGAAGGATAACGAGTTTGAAGAGGAAGAAGAATCAGAAGTTCCTGTACGCGGGGGTGCTACCTGTGCCGTAGACCCGGTCCTTTATTCTATGATGAAGGATTTGCGTAAGAAATTATCCAAACGGTTGGAAGTTCCTCCTTTTGTGATTTTCCAGGATCCGTCATTGGAAGCGATGGCAACGACTTATCCGGTCACTTTGGATGAGTTGCAGAATATCCCCGGTGTTGGTGCCGGTAAGGCAAAACGCTACGGACAGGAATTCATAACACTGATCAAGAAGCATGTCGAAGAAAATGAGATCGAACGTCCGGAAGATTTGCGTGTCCGTACTGTAGCCAATAAGTCGAAGCTGAAAGTTTCCATTATCCAACGGATCGACCGGAAGGTTGCCCTGGATGAGATCGCATTGACGAATGGCCTTGAATTTAACGAATTGCTGGATGAGATCGAAGCGATCGTTTATTCGGGAACACGTATCAATATCGATTACTTTGTAAATGATGTGATGGATGAAGATCACATAGAAGATATCTATGAATATTTCAAGGATTCCGAAACGGATGACCTGGAAGATGCGATCGAAGAATTAGGCGGCGATTATACGGAAGAAGAAATTCGTCTGGTACGCATTAAGTTCCTTTCCGAGATGGCCAATTAATACACGGATCATTTCCGACGGGAATTAAAAAGGTTCCTTCCCACAAACAAAAGGGAAGGGGCCTTTTTAATTTTCTTTCGAAAGGATTTTTTTAATCGTTGCATAGTTCCCGGAAAAATCGTATATTTGCGCGCAATAATTTTTAAAGCATACGTTTTATGTCATTTATTGCAGACAGGTTAGTTATGGACGGATTAACATTCGATGATGTATTGTTGATCCCTGCTTACTCAGAAGTTCTTCCACGAAATGTCGACCTCACGACAAAGTTTTCACGAAACATTACATTGAATATCCCGATGGTATCGGCGGCCATGGATACGGTTACCGAGGCAAAAATGGCTATTGCTATTGCCCGTGAAGGTGGTATCGGTGTAATTCACAAGAACATGACGATCGCTGAACAGGCAAAGCAGGTTCAAAGCGTTAAACGTGCGGAGAACGGGATGATTTATGATCCCGTAACGATCACGAAAGGAAAACGTGTGGCCGATGCGTTGGCCATGATGGCGGAATATAAGATCGGTGGCATACCTGTTGTGGATGAAGGCGGTTACCTGGTAGGTATCGTGACCAACCGTGACCTTCGTTTTGAAAGAGACATGAACCGTTCGATCGATGAGGTGATGACGAAGGAAAACCTGGTGGTAACAGACCAGTCGACGGATCTGGAGGCTGCTGCCCAGATACTTCAGGAGCACAAGATCGAAAAGTTGCCGGTGGTAGACAGTCATAATAAACTGATCGGCCTGGTCACTTATAAAGATATTACAAAAGCAAAAGATAAACCGTCTGCCTGTAAAGATACTAAAGGACGTTTGCGTGTCGCAGCCGGAGTCGGTGTGACGTTCAATACTTTTGAACGTGTTGCCGCTTTGGTTGAAGCCGGTGCCGATGCCCTGGTGATTGATACGGCGCACGGACATTCGAAAGGGGTGGTCGATGTACTGAAACAGATCAAAGCCCAATACCCGGGTATTGATTGCGTGGTAGGTAATATCGCGACAGGCGATGCTGCAAGATACCTGGCGGATGCCGGTGCTGATGCCGTTAAAGTGGGTATCGGACCGGGTTCTATCTGTACGACCCGTGTTATTGCCGGAGTCGGCGTACCGCAGTTATCGGCTATCTATGATGTAGCGAAAGCGTTGAAAGGGACAGGTATTCCTTTGATTGCTGATGGCGGACTTCGTTATTCGGGTGATATCGTGAAGGCGATCGCTGCCGGCGGATCATCCGTTATGATGGGATCGTTGCTGGCCGGAGTGGAAGAATCGCCGGGTGAGACAATCATATTCAACGGACGTAAATTCAAATCATACCGCGGTATGGGATCGCTGGAAGCTATGCAGAAAGGATCGAAAGACCGTTATTTCCAGGATGTGGAAGATGATGTGAAGAAGCTGGTTCCGGAAGGTATTGCAGCCCGTGTGCCTTATAAAGGTTCTTTGTTTGAGGTTATCTACCAGATGGTCGGTGGTTTACGTGCCGGTATGGGATATTGCGGAGCTCATAATATTGAAGCACTGCATCAGGCCAAGTTTACCCGTATCACCAATGCCGGTGTACAGGAAAGCCATCCGCATGACGTAGCAATTACGCAGGAAGCGCCTAATTATAGCCGTGGTGAATAATAAATGCGCATAAATGCCGTTATATAAAAAACACTAATTTAATAGGGTAGCATACTTTTTGGGGATGCTATCCGTTAGATTAGTGTTATTTTTGTAATGTGTACGTAGTATGATAAACGGATTTTTGATGAAAAAGTTACTTGTATTATCTTTGTTATTCGCTTGTTTAACCGGAGAAGCCGCTAATAAGGCCGACTCTGTAGTAATGACTGTGGCAGGAAAACAGGTTCTCTTGGATGAATTTGTTTTTATGGCGCGGAAGAATGGTGAAGTTAATTTATCTGATCGTAAATCGTTGGAAAATTATGTGGAGTTATATAAGAACTTCAAATTGAAAGTGGCAGCTGCAGAAGCAGAAGGTCTCGACAAAACGAAAGAGTTTACCGACGAGCTGGAAGGATACCGCGCTCAGTTGACATCGAGTTACTTATCGGACAAGGAGGGGGAAGATGCTGCTGTCCGTGCAGAATACGATCGCCTGGGAGAGGTGCTGGAATTAAGCCACATTCTCTTTCGTCTGCCCGAGAAAACGGTTTCGAAAGATACGGTTGCTGTCTACGAGAGGGCGATGAAGGCTTATGAACGTATAAAGAACGGAGAAGATATAGCCGCTGTCGGCCAGGAACTTACCAGGCAGGATTCAACAAAGCAGACCGGGTACGAGTATGCACGTTGCCTGTTGCCTATGCAGACGATAAAAGCATTTGAAAATCAGGCATACGCTATGAAGCCGGGTGAATTATCCATGCCCGTTCGTACTACTTTGGGATTTCATATCATCAAATTACATAGCCGTAAACCCAATCCCGGAATGCGCCACGTTGCCCATATTCTGATCCCGTTCCAGAAAGACTCTGTCACCCGTAGCGATAGCGAAACGCTTGCTCTGGCTGAAGAGGTTTATCAGAAAGTACAGAATGGTGCTGATTTCGGAGAGCTGGCAGAGGAAAATTCTTCGGATGGTGCTTCTGCACGGAAGGGGGGAGAATTACCCTGGTTCGGTGTCGGAGAGATGGTCGAGCCGTTTGAGAAAGCTGCCTTTGCCCTGAATACTCCGGGCGAGTTGTCAAAACCTGTTAAAACACGTTTCGGCTATCATATCATCAAACTGATCGGCAAAAGCGGAATACCCTCTTTTGAAGAAAAGAAAAAATCCTGGTCACGTCTGATGGCACAGGGAGAACGTAATTTTGAATATTATAAGGCGTTCGACGAACGGATGAAAAAAGAATACGGGTATGTATTCTATCCGGAAGCTTATGACGAACTGGTTGCTTTGTGCAATGATTATTTTCCGACCGATAAGGAATTCTATGAAAAGGCAAAGGATATGAATAAGACGCTGATCCATCTGGTGGATACGGATTTTCCGCAGAGCGAATTTGCCTATTATATCCAGCGTTGCCCGTTCTCGACAAAAACGTATGCCGGTGATTTTATGCAGGAGGTATTCGATTTGTTCGTACGCGATATTGTAACTACGTCAGAACGCAAAAATCTTATCACGAAGCATCCTGAATTTACACATCTCATGCAGGAATATCGTGATGGCATCCTGTTGTTCAATATCAGTAACCGGCAAGTATGGAGTAAACCTGCCGCCGAGCAACCTGAGTTGGAAAAAGCCTGGTTGAAAGAGTTGAACAAGGAATATCCTGTTACGATTAATTGGAAATTGTTGAAAAAACTAAAGAAATAAGAAAGAGAAGGTTATGAAGTATTGCTTCATTTTTATAGCATTCGTATCTTTGCTGTGTTCTTGTAAACGGACCCAGCCTACCGATGATGCGGATGTGCTGGTAAGAGTGAAGGACCGGACGTTGAAACGTTCGGAAGTGGTTAGTCTGATTCCGCGGGGGGCGTCCTCTGCGGATAGTTTGTTGTTAGCCGAAAGCTTTGTAAAAAAGTGGGTCAAGGATGCACTGGTTTACGAAGTTGCCCAGCGGAACCTGGGAAACGAAAAGGAAGAGGTCGACAAGCTGGTAGAAGAATACCGCCATTCGCTGGTCCGTTACCGGTATCAGGAGCGCCTGATCAAAGAAAAGTTGTCGGCTGATATCCGCGAAAGCGATAAGCTGAACTATTATGAAGAGAATCAGAAAAAGTTTACACTTGACAAAGCCCTGATCAAAGGACTTTTCCTGAAAATACCGGTGGATGCTCCCGGTTTATCGGATGTAAAGGGGTGGTACAAATCGACTTCTGAGGCTTCTTTGGAAAAAATTGAGAAGTATAGTGTGCAGAATGCCGCTATTTATGACTACTTTTACGACAAATGGGTGGATTTTGACGAGGTGATGGATAATATCCCCGTTCATGTATCCAATCCGAATGCTTATTTGAAGGCGAACAAGTTCGTGGAAGTGGCTGATAGTAGTTATTGTTATCTGCTGAATATCAAGGAGTATCTTTCGGAAGGGAGTGTGGCTCCCTATGATTATGCAAGTTCGCAGATCACAGAGATGCTGATCAATCAGCGGAAAGTGGATTTTTTGAAGACGTTTGAAGAAGAGTTATATAAAGATGGAATCAGAGGAGGTGATGTAAAGTTTTATACGGAACCGTAATTTGTAACTTATAAAGGTAATATGATGAAAAAGATTTTAACTGTATTCTTTCTTGCCTGCTTATCTTGTGTGGCAATGGCACAGGATAAGGATAATGTGATTGATGAGATAGTGTGGGTGGTAGGAGATGATGCTATTTTACGTTCGGACGTAGAAGCGAGACGTTTGTTTATGCAGAACGAAGGAAAACGTCTGGATGGCGATCCCTATTGTGCGATTCCTGAGCAGATGGCAATACAGAAATTGTACCTGAACCAGGCGAAGATCGATAGTATCGAGGCCAGTGAAAGCCAGGTGATACAACAGGCCGACCAGTGGATAAACTGGGCGATCAACGAGATCGGATCGAGGGAAAAGCTAGAGGAATATTACGGAAAGAAGGTTTCGCAGATCAGAGACGAGCAAAAGGAACAGTTTCGCGAACAGCAGATCGTATCGGAAATGCAGCGTAACCTGATCGGTGAGATCAAACTGACTCCTTCCGAGATCCGTAAGTTCTATAACCAGTTGGCGAAAGACAGCCTGCCGACTATCCCGACAACAGTGGAAGTGCAGATCATTACGTTTGAACCGAAGATCCCGTTCGATGTAACCGATGCCATTAAAGCCCGTCTGCGCGATTTTACTGAACAGATCAATAGCGGTAAGATGGAATTTTCCACATTGGCCCGTTTATATTCGGAAGACCCGGCCTCTGCACCCCGTGGTGGTGAAATGGGATTTATGAGTAAGACAGACCTGGTGCCCGAGTTTGCAAATGTGGCATTCAACCTGTCTGACCCGAAACGTGTGTCGCAGATCGTTCAGACTGAATATGGATACCATATCATCCAGTTGATCGAAAAACGTGGTAACCGTATCAATTGCCGCCATATTCTGTTAAGGCCGAAAGTATCTGAAAAGGAACTGACAGAGGCCACAGTGCGTATGGATTCCCTGTATACGGATCTGAAAGCCGACAAATTCTCGTTCGAGGAAGCCGCTACATTCGTTTCCTATGATAAAGACACCCGTAACAACAAGGGATTAATGGTTAATCAGAACCATGAAGGAAATAATTACGGTACTCCGAAGTTTGAAATGCAGGAACTTCCCCAGGAAGTAGGTAAGATTGTATATGATATGCAGGTGGGTGACATCTCCAAGCCATTTACCATGATTACTAACAAACAAAAGGAAGTGGTTGCTATCGTGAAACTGAAATCCCGTACAGAACAGCATAAGGCAAATCTTTCTGATGACTTCCAGGCAATGAAGAATTTAGTGGAACAACGGAAAAGAGAAGAATTATTGGACGAGTGGATCAAGAAAAAGCAAAAGACAACCTATGTACGTATTGCCGAAGGATGGCGTAATTGCGATTTCAAGTATCCGGGTTGGGTGAAAGAATGAAAATTGTAAACAAGTTTTTTCTTACAGGACTATTCTGTCTGCTGACGGTTTGTGTATTTGCACAAACGCAGGATTCTATTCCCGTCAGGCAGGATTCGGTATCTGCTAAAGCTAAGGTCGTTAAACAGGATACGATCCCCGTTAAGGTGGATACCGCGACTGTTGAACCGCAGAAAAAGATACAGCCTGTAATGAAACAGGATACTATCTCCCATCAGGGAGAGACACTTACCGCCGATACGGTTACACCTCAAAAAACATTGGTGTATCTGATCCATGCCAATACCTTGTCTTTTGATAAGGAAGTCAAGGCGGATGCCCAGTTTTTGCGGGGAGATGTCGTTTTCCGGCATGACAGTTCATACATGTACTGCGACAGTGCTTACTTTTTTGAGACGACCAACTCGTTGGAAGCTTTCAGCAATGTGCGGATGGAGCAGGGGGATACCTTGTTCGTGTATGGAAATTACCTGTTTTATGACGGGAATACGCAGATCGCTTATCTGAGGGAAAATGTTCGTATGGAAAACGGGCAGGTGACGCTTTTTACCGATAGCTTGAACTATGAACGTATTCCTGATATCGGTTATTACTTCGACGGAGGTCTGATCGTTGACTCCCTGAACCAGTTGTCTTCTTTCTACGGACAATATTCTCCGGGAACGAAGCTGGCTATTTTTAATGATAGCGTACGTCTGGAAAATCCGAATTTCACGCTTTATTCGGATACGCTTCATTACGATACGGAGTCGAAGATCGCAACTATACTGGGACCTTCCATTATTGTTTCCGACAGCGGAACGATCCACTCTTCCCGTGGATGGTATAATACGGAGACGAATACCGCTTTGTTGTTGGACCAGTCTGAAGTCTATTCGGGTAACAGGGTCCTGATCGGTGATTCTATTTCGTATGATAAGGATGCTGGTTTTGGTGAGGCATTCGGGAATATGTGTCTGCGTGATACGGCCCAGAAAGTGACGCTGGAGGGCCAGTACGGTTTTTATAATGAACGGACGGAGTATGCTTTTGCTACCGATAGTGCACGTTTCCTGGAGTATTCACAGGGAGATACATTGTATCTGCATGCCGATACACTCGAGATGATGACGATCGATTCGACCGCCCGTGAGATAAAAGCTTTTTATGGTGTACGTTTTTATCGTACCGATATGCAAGGTGTTTGTGATTCCATGCAATTTAATTCGCGTGATTCTATATTATATATGTATAAGGATCCGATTCTGTGGAATGAGCAATATCAGATATCCGGCGATACGATCGTTATTTATATGAATGACAGTACGATCGATTATGCACATGTGATCCAGTATGCGTTTGCGGTGCAGCATCTCGATTCGTCTTATTATAATCAATTGAAGGGAAATGACCTGAAAGCATATTTTGAAGGTCAGGCTGTCCGGCAGATCGATGTCGAAGGGAATGCGGAATCTATCTTCTACCCGCTGGATAATGGGGCGATGATCGGTTTGAATGAGACCAAGAGCGGATTCCTGACAATCTGGGTGAAAGAGAATGCGCTTGAGCGGTTGAAGATATGGCCCAGTCCGCAGGGAAGTCTTACCCCGATACCCGACTTGAAGCCGGAACAGAAAACGCTGAAGGATTTTTATTGGTTTGATTACCTGCGTCCGAAAAACAAAGATGATATTTATCAGGTGATGAGAAAGAAGGTTGAAGACGCCCCGGTTCGAAGCAATAAGTTTAAACATGAGCAATAGCATTAATTATTAAATTTATTAAGTCATGGCACTTTTCTCATTTTATAATACACGTAAGCCCCGGCAGTTCAATCATAAGCCGATCTATTGGGATCCCCATAAAGAGGCGATGGAAGAACGCGTGCGTAAAATTAAGCGCGAGATAGGAATGGATGAGTCTTTGGAAGAGTATAAACCCCAAATCAAAGGAACATTTATCGAAGGTACGTCGCATCTGAAGAAAAGTCATGACAGAGGCGATAACGAACGTAGCCGTACCTATAAAAATGTGAAACTACTCGTGGCACTGGCTGTGTTAGGAGCATTGTTCTGGTATTTGTTTTGGTCATGAGCGATATAATTCATTTACTCCCCGATAGTATAGCCAACCAGATAGCGGCCGGTGAAGTTATTCAGCGTCCTGCTTCCGTCGTAAAGGAGCTGGTTGAGAATGCGATCGACGCAGGTGCCGGTCATATCCAGGTGAACATAAAAGATGCCGGCCGTACATTGATCCAGGTGGTCGATGACGGGAAAGGTATGTCCGAAACGGATGCCCGTATGGCGTTCGAACGGCATGCGACTTCCAAGATTTCTTCGGCCGAAGACCTCTTTTCTCTTCATACCATGGGATTTCGCGGAGAAGCATTGGCTTCTATTGCTGCGGTAGCCCATGTGGAACTGCGTACGCGTCTGAAAGGTACCGAACTGGGCACGAAACTATCTATCGCCGGATCTACCCTGGAGGATATAGAGCCGGATGCCTGTACCGAGGGTAGTATTTTTTCGATCAAGAATCTATTTTTTAATGTACCAGCCCGCCGTAAATTCCTGAAATCGAATGAGACGGAGTTTCGTAATATTATCAACGAATTCGAACGGATCGCGTTGGTCAATCCGCAGGTTGGTTTGGTACTGAACCATAATGATACGGAAATATTTAATTTGCCGGAGTCAGGTCTGCGCCAGCGTATCATCAATGTATATGGCAAAAACCTGAACCAGAAGTTGCTTTCTGTGGATGCACAAAGCTCGCTGGTTACTATTTCCGGTTTCGTAGGCCGTCCCGATTCCGCCAAGAAGCGGGGGGCGCTGCAATACTTTTTCGTGAACGGTCGTTTCATGAAGCATCCCTATTTCCATAAGGCTGTTATGCAGGCTTATGAACAGTTGATCCCTCCCGGCGAACAACCCAACTATTTTATCTATTTCACGCTTGATCCTTCTACGATCGATGTAAATATCCATCCGACCAAAACCGAGATTAAATTTGAAAATGAGCAGCCTATCTGGCAGATCCTGATGGCGGCCACCCGTGAGGCACTTGCCAAATCGAGTGCTATTCCTACCATTGATTTTGACGTGGAAGATGCGATAGATATTCCTGTCTATAATCCTATCAAGGAGGCTGATAGCTTTAAAGCTCCTACCGTGCAGCTCGATTCGGGATATAATCCGTTCAAGTCGACGGCTACTCCGTCTTCTTATTCTCCTTCATCGTCATCGGCTTCGCCCTCTTCGTCTTCCCGGAAGTCGGAGTTCGACTGGTCCCAACTCTACCAGGGCTTTGAGAGTGACCGGGATGCCGTGCGTAAAGATCTGGAGATGATGGGAGAGGTGATCGATACAGAGGCAAATGCTATGCCGGAACCGGTTCAGCCGTCTGCAGGTGGCGAGGCCTTGTTTGCCGACACGATTACTCCTTGTTACCAGTACAAAGGCCGTTACATCATTACTTCGTTAAAGTCTGGATTGGCCTTGATCGATCAGTACCGGGCACATATCCGTATTTTGTTCGACCAGTATCTGAATAATATGCGGCAGCAGAAGGGGGCATCTCAGCAAGTCCTTTTCCCGGAAATAATCGAATTTACAGCAGCTGAAGCAGCCGTATTACCCGCTTTGCTGGAGGATATGCGTTTTATCGGTTTTGAATTGTCAAACTTGGGAAACAACAGCTATGCAGTCAACGGATTGCCGTCCGGATTGGAAAATGTGGATCAGGTGGTGCTGATAAAGGATATTGTGAACCGGGCGATCGAGACCGGCTGTGAGGTGCATGAAGAGATTTGCGAATCAATCGCATTGTCTCTGGCTAAAGCAGCCGCCATACGTCCGGGTAAAAGCTTGTCGGCAGATGAAATGGATCATCTGATCGCTACCTTATTCTCCTGTCCTGACTCCAATCTGACACCGGATGGAAAGACGATCATTTCCCTGCTGACCGACGAAGAATTGGAGAAACGGTTCAGATAACTAAATAATATAGTATATTTGCTCGTCTAATATTTAAGGGGATGAGTGAACAGGAGTTCCATAGTATATATAAATTGTACCATGAAAAACTGTGCTATTTTCTCAATTACTATACTCACGATGAGCAAGCTATTGAGGAAGTCGTACAGGATGTTTTTGTATATCTTTGGAAAGAATCCGCCAATTTGAATATTACTTATCTCAAAACCTATCTGTATAGCAGTGCCCGGAACAGAATGTTGAACTACTTGCGAAATGAACATACACGAACGATCGTATTGGAGCGATGGGCTAAAATGGAACTGGAAGAAAGGCAGGCGCAGGATTGTATCGACCGGGCAGAATTTTTTTTATTATTACAGGATACGATCGAGACTTTACCCCCTAAATGCCGGGAGATCTTCCTGATGAGCCGCGATGAGAAAAAAACTTATAAAGAGATTGCGGAAGAGAAAGATATTTCAGTAAAAACCGTTGAAGCCCAGATGGGTATCGCGTTAAAAAGAATAAGGGAGAGGATGTTGTCACATTATAAAGAAGGAGGAGATATCTTCATGTTCCTGCTCACTTTGTTGTAATTTTCAGGAAATCAGAAAAAATATTATTTTGCTTTAAGGGTATTCTTTGGTGGAATGTGTCTATTATATAGAAACATAAAAAAATGGATCAGAAAATACCTCATACACTATTGGCGAAATACTTCGTAAACCAGGCTTCTGAAGAGGAATCGGAGGAAGTAAGAGTATGGCGTGCCCAATCACCGGAAAATGAAAGATTGTATCGGGAATATCAGCATGAATGGGAAATAGTACATGCTGATTTTTCCAGGTTTGTAGTGCCTGACAGTGAGAAGATGTGGGGTAACATACTATCCCGGATCAATGAACCGGTAAAGACAATATTATATACCAGGAAGAAACTATATAAAGCTGTTGCTGTTGCGGCTTCTATCGCTTTATTGGTTGGACTTTCCTTCTCTGTCTGGCTTTCCGCCTTTTACCGTACGAATGGAAATGATCTGACTGCAGAAGCGGTATTTATTGTTCCTTCCGGACAAAAATCCCAGCTGATATTGCCTGACGGGACGCAGGTATGGATGAATTCCGATTCCAAATTGACTTATCCGGCAGACTTTTCTAAAACCCGGCGATTGGTAAAACTGGAGGGCGAAGCTTACTTCGATGTCGTGCATGATGAGAAGAATGAATTTATAGTGAATACTGGTACAGTCAATGTCCTGGTGCACGGCACATGTTTTTCTGTGACTGATTATCCTGCCGATCCCTTTATTTCAGTGGCCTTGGATAAGGGAAGTGTCTCTGTGGAAACTACACGGGAGCATGACTTGCTGACCAGGTTGGTCCCGGGGCAGAAAGTTCAGATTGCTAAATCGGATATCAGCTGGAATGTCTCTGCTTTCGATGCAGAGACTTATAATATCTGGATGTTGAATAAATTGCAGTTTAAAGGAGATTCCCTTTATGACGTCTTTAGGAAAATTGAACGTTGGTATGGGGTAAAGATCAGGTTGGAGAATGAAAATCCGTCTTATTCTTATTGGTTTACTCTGAAAACGGAGTCATTGACTGAGATGTTGAACCTGATTGATCAAATAACTCCTATAGACTATAAAATAAACGGAGAGGAGGTGACCATAAGATATAAATAGCAGATGCCCCTTTATTTGCCTGTTGGTATAGTAAAGAAGAGGCATTATGAACCGTCATTCATAATGCCTGCGACCTTCAATATAACTCTTGTTCGAAGATTCTATTCGTCGTAATGAATAGAATAGGGAGCTTATATTCAAGGGCAAAGATACGATTTTTATTATAACCTTAAATTTTAAGAAGATGTTTAAGATAAGAAAAACGTTAATAATTACGTTGTTATCAATAATTTTTACCAATGTAGGATTTGCCCAATCCGTGAAAGTGACCTTGTCACTAAAGAATAGTACCTTAAAAGAACTGGTCTCTTCTGTAGAGAAACAAACAGATTATACATTTGTCTTTTATAATGAGATCAATTCGGATTTGCCTGTCTCTGTATCTTCTACTAATGAAACTCTCAAATCGGTTTTAGATAAAGTGCTGCCTCCGCTTAAAATATCTTTTGAAGTATCAGGAAATCATCTGATTCTGAAGAAAGCAACGGAACAGGCTCAAAAGAAAGTGAGTGGATATGTCAAAGACGACAGCGGGGAAGGTATTATTGGAGCGAATGTCGTAGAAAAGGGAACGACCAATGGCACAGTTACGGATATGAACGGATATTTTGAATTATCGGTTGCTGCTGATGCCGTTTTGCAGGTAACCTATATCGGCTATAACCCGAAAGAAATATCTGCCAATAACCGACAACCTATGGCTGTTCAATTAGATGAAGATTCAAAGCAGATAGATGAAATTGTCGTTATAGGATATGGTACACAAAAAAAGATATCTGTTACCGGGTCGGTTGTTTCATTGAAAGGAGACGAAGTGATGAAGAGTCCGTCGATCAATGTCGCTAACTCTCTGATAGGACGTTTGCCCGGTGTTATTATCAATAACCGTTCGGGAGAACCGGGGCGGGACGATCCGTCCATTTTCATCCGTGGTAAAAGTACGACGGGAGATTCCTCTCCTCTGGTCCTGATCGATGGTGTGGAACGCGGAGGTCTGGGTGAGATCAATCCGAATGATATTGAAAATATATCTGTGTTGAAAGATGCTTCGGCAGCGATTTATGGTGCAAGAGCAGCCAATGGTGTTTTATTGGTAACAACCAAACGCGGAAACACCATGAAGCCTTCTGTCAATTTCTCTTACAATCAAGGATTTTCGGAATCCACACGTACCCCTAAAATGGCAGACTCCTATACTTATGCTAAAGTATATAATGAAATAGAAGAAGGCGAAGGACGTGCTCCGAGATACACTGTGGATGAATTGGAGAAATACAGGAACGGTTCGGATCCGAATTACCCGAATACGGATTGGTATGGTTTTATTACCAAGAAGTTGACGCCGCAGCATCGGGTGAACTTATCGGTATCGGGAGGTAACGAACGTTTGAAATATTATTTGTCGCTGGGTGAGTCTCACCAAAGCGGACATTATAAGAATGGAACAACGGATGTCAGATTATACAATCTGCGTTCCAATATCGATGTGCAGGTAACTAAATACCTTCAGATAGGGATGAATCTGGCAGGAAAAGTGGATGACAATCATTATCCGTTTTTCTCGACGAATGAAACCTATAGCCATATCTTTTTATATCTGCCCAGCTGGCAACCTTATTGGCCCGGAACCGATAAGTTGATGCCTAACCGTGGGAGTGAAAATATCCTGAATATGGTCAGCGATGCCGGCGGAACACGGGATATAAAGACCACAGCCCTTCAGAGTACGGTTTCCTTCAAGCTGGATATTCCCTGGGTGAAAGGTCTGTGGCTGGATGGTAGTGCCAGTTACGATGCCGGCTATGTTTTTACCAAAGACTTCCAGACCCCTGATTATGTTTATTATAAGGATGAAAATACAGGTGAATTGTATAAAGGACGTTCTGGTATGGGAAGCGATAAAGCTAATTTGTCGGAGAAATATGAAAACCCGACTAATCTGTATATGACGGCAAAGGTTAATTACGACCAGACCTTTGGCGCTCATCATGTCGGTGCCATGATTGGTTATGAGCAGAGTGAAACGAAGGGGAACTATCTTCAGGCTTACAGAGGTGATTATGTTTCAACCTCGATACCGGAAATTTTTGCCGGTAGCAGTGATAAAAATAAGCAAAGCAATGATGGTAGCTCGTCACAGACGGCGCGGCAGAATATCTTCGGACGTTTATCTTATGATTATGCAGGGAAATATCTAGGACAGTTTACTTTCCGTCGGGATGGTTCTCCTAATTTTCCGGAGAATAAACGGTTTGGCTTCTTCCCCGGCTTTTCTTTAGGGTGGAGAATCTCGGAAGAACCGTTTATGAAGAATTTGCTTTTTCTGGATAACCTGAAGATACGCGGTTCTTACGGAAAAATGGGTAACGACCAGGTGGGAGCTTATCAGTATCTGACAACTTATAGTTATGGTAGTAATTATGTAATAGGAAAGAACGATGTAACCGGACTGGTTCAAAACGGTGTTCCAAATCCTAATATCACCTGGGAAGTAGCCAAGACGACCAATATCGGTTTTGACTCCCGCTTATGGAATGGGTTACTGGGGATTGAGTTTGATTATTTTAAAACCAGACGTTCCAATATCCTGACAAAACGTTCGGCTATTATCCCGGATTATACAGGATTGAAGTTGCCGGATGAGAATATAGGTATTGTAGATAATAAAGGATTTGAAATGATCGTTTCTCATGAAAACTATGCAAATCCGCTGAAATACCGACTGTCGGCAAATATTTCCTTTGCCCGTAACAAGGTCGTTTTCAGTGATGAACAACCGGCTGCTGAACCTTACCAATATGCAACCGGTCGACCGATAGGATCTCAATTATACTATCATGCAATTGGTATTTTTGAATCGGCAGAACAGATCGAGTCGTTGCCTCATTTATTGAATGCACAACCGGGGGATATCATCTATGAAGATGTCAACAAGGATGGACAGATCGACTCGAGAGACCGTATCCGTGTGGACCAGACAAGTACTCCCGAAATTGTCTATTCCTTTAATGCGAATTTCGAATATAAAGGTTTTGACCTCTCATTGCTGTTCCAGGGGCAGGAAAATGCAAAACAATATTTCGGAAGTTATTTCCCGGTAATGAGTTATTCACTGGGTAACTTTATGGAATGGCGTGCCAATGATAGATGGACACCTGAAAATCCCAAGGCTTCTATGCCGCGTGGAAGTTCGAGCATGTGGAATAATAATACAGAAGCTTCGACCCAGTGGCTGTTGAACGCCGGTTTCCTCCGTTTGAAAAACCTGGAGTTCGGTTATACGCTGCCTGCTTCTGTTTGTGAGAAGTTATGGGTGAAGAATCTGCGGGTTTCTTTCAGTGCGAATAACCTCTTTATCATTTACGATCATATGAAAGAATTAGGATTCGATCCGGAAACGACTGACTTCTGGTATTATCCACAACAGCGGACATATAACTTCGGTATAAATGTAACATTCTAAATACTATTTGATATGAAAAAAATAATCTATATATTAGCGGCTGTATTAGCTTTCAATTCCTGTGATGTCTTGGATATGAAACCTTTGGATAAAGTTTCGGATGCCGATGTATGGGAAGACAGTGCATTGATAGAACTTTATGTGAATGCTTCTTATAATTCTATTTACCATGAGTTCGGACAGGATATGCTGAGTGATGCGAGTGACGAAACATATTGTATCCATAACTGGGGAAATATGTGGGTTGTCCAGAAAGGTGAAATGACCTCTGATAATGTGACAGGTGTTTCCGTAAAGGTCAATTACTGGAGTAATGCATATAGTAATATTCGTTCGATCAATGTTTTTTTCGACCGGATTGATGATGCTCCGGTTGAGACGGATTTAAAGAACAGAATGAAAGGGGAGATGAAGTTTATCCGTGCCTGGATCTATGCGAATCTGATTTGGCGTTATGGTGACGTTCCTTTGATCACAAGCTTGTTCGAGTTGAATCAGGATTATAAGGTGACACGCGATTCTTATGGCGATTGTGTGGATTTTATCACGAAGGAGTTGGATGAAGCGATCTCTTTATTACCTGCAAAATCGAGTGGCGAGACATTGGGACGTGCTACAGGTGATGCTTGTAAGGCTTTAAAAGCGAGAGTTTTATTATATGCAGCCAGCGAGCAGAATAATCCTTCCCATTCAAAAGAAAAATGGGAAGCAGCGGCAGAAGCGACGAAGGCCGTTTTGGATGCCGGATATAGTTTGGGTAATGATTATCAGTCTGTCTTCCTGGAAGACAATGATGAAATAATCTTTGCGCGTTATTTTACACAGGCTAATTCTACAGACTTTATGTTGTGGAACGGTCGGAACGCTTCAAATGGATGGACCGGAGAGAATCCGACGCAGAATCTGGTGAATGCGTATGAGATGACGAATGGTGAATTACCCTATCTGAATGAGGAACTGCCGTTGAAGATAAATCCGGCTTCAGGCTATGATGAGTCGAACCCGTATGCCGGACGTGATCCGCGTCTGGATGCTTCGATCTTGCATGATGGTTCTATGTGGGCTGGACGGGAGACGGAAACCTGGCATGGCGGACTCGATTCGCCGGAGAGCAGTATCGGTTCATGGAATGCCTCGAAGACGGCTTATGCATTCAAAAAGTTTATGGTCGAATCCATTCCACCTACCGGATCATCGATAAAGCCTGAAAATCCCTGGATATTCTTCCGATTGGCTGAATTTTACCTGAATTATGCAGAGATCATGTATGAGTTGGGGAATGAGGAACAGGCTCGTGAATATGTCAATAAAGTGCGTGGCCGCCAGAGTGTGAATATGCCGCCTGTTACTGTTTCAGGCGAAAAGCTTCGGGATAAGATCCGGAACGAACGCCGTGTAGAGCTGGCATTTGAAGGACATCGCTTTTTTGATGTAAGAAGATGGGGAATTGCCGATAAGACAGAGAACAGGGATCTGCTGGCGATGAATATTCAAAAGAAGGAGGATGGCTCCAAAACGTATGAAATTTCATTATTATTGAAGCGGTCGTTCCTGGAACAGCATAAGCTGGTACCTATTCCCCGTACGGAGATAGATAAGAGCGAAGGTTCGCTGGTGCAAAATCCAGGTTATTAATAATAAATTAATTCTCAATGAAAAAACTGATTAGTGTTCTTATTTGTGTTTTGTTTGCAAGTGCAGGCATAAGCGGTCAGGTGAAGATCGACCGCAAGGCTGTTGTTGACAGGCATCGTATCGTGACAACGAAGACCGATCCCCGGAGTCCGGCTCAGGTAGGTAACGGAGAGTTTGCCTTTTCTGTGGATATTACCGGGTTACAGACTTTTGTTCCTTTCAATACGATGTCGCAGTGGAGTTGGCATAGTTTTCCTTTGCCGGAGGGGTGTAAGGTGGAGGATTTTAAAAGGCTTACGATGGATACGCATGGAAGGGATGTTCCTTATGAACTGCCTAATCCCGAACAACCGGAACTTTCGGCGTGGCTGGCAGGAAACCCGCACCGTTTTAACCTGGGACGTATCGGGTTGAAACTGACAAAGCCGGATGGAACGGCGGTGACCGAAGCCGATCTGTCGGATACCCGCCAGGAGGTGGACTTGTGGACAGGCATTATTCACAGTCAGTTTAAGTTGGATAGCATTCCTGTTTCAGTCAAAACAGCTTGTCATCCGACATCGGATGCGGTAGGTGTTTCTGTGGAAAGTCCTCTGATCCGTAAAGGGCAATTGACCATATTTCTTGAATTTCCGTATCCCGTAAAATCCGAGTTTCAGGACTATTTGGGAACCAACGACCAAGCGGAGAGGCATCAGACCGTTCTTAAAGAACAAGCGAAGGACCGTGTACTGATTGCCAGGCAGATCGACGACACCCATTATTATACTACACTGAGATGGACATCTCCGGCCCGCCTGCAACAGGAAGCCGGGGATACTCCCCATCATTTTGAACTCTGCCCCGAAAATACCGACCGTCTGGACTTTTCCTGTCTTTATTCCCGTGAAGAGGAAAAAGGAGCTCCGGCGGCTGACCGGATATTCGGAGAAAGTACTGCAGGTTGGAAATCTTTCTGGGAGTCGGGAGCGGCAATCGACCTGTCCGCCAGTAAAGATCCCCGCTGGAAAGAATTGGAGAGAAGGATCGTATTGTCCCAGTTCGTAATGAAGATAAATGAGGCAGGTTCGCTTCCTCCCCAGGAAAGCGGACTGGTTAATAACGGTTGGTACGGGCGTTTCCATTTTGAAATGATTTGGTGGCATGGTGTCCATTATGCGTTATGGAACCGTTGGGACTTGCTGGATAAATCGCTTTCCGTTTACCGCGATTATTTGCCGACTTCTGTAGAGAGGGCTAAAAGACAGGGTTATCAGGGTGCCCGCTGGCCGAAATGTACGGCAGATTTCGATCGTGAATGGCCTAACCTGATCCATGCGACACTGATCTGGCAACAACCCCATCCGATTTATTTTGCAGAGTTGGATTATAGATTGCATCCTACCCGGGAAACCCTGGAGAAATGGAAACAGGTTATTTTCGGTACGGCTGATTTTATGGCCGATTATGCTTTCTATGTGAAAGAGCGGGATCAGTATGTCTTAGGTCCTCCTGTATTTATCGTTTCTGAAAATACAAAGCCTGAAGAAACGATGAATCCGGCCTTTGAACTGAGTTATTGGAAATTCGGTTTGCGGGTAGCTAACGAATGGCGTAAACGTCTTTCACTTCCGGTAGAGGAAAACTGGAAGCGGGTCGAAGAAAAACTATCTCCGCTACCGGTTGAAGACGGTGTATATGTGACCCATGAAGGTATTCAGGATATGTGGACCAAATATTCTTTTGAGCATCCGGCATTGATCGGAACCTATGGCATGTTGCCGGGAGACGGAGTCGATATACCGGTCATGGACAAGACATTATCCAAGGTTCATAATACCTGGAAATTGCATGATACGTGGGGATGGGATTTCCCAATGCTTGCCATGTGTGCGGCTCGTTTATCTCATCCGGATAAAGCGATTGATTACCTGCTGAATTACCCGGCTTTCGATTTTGACGAACATGGTCTTGTCGGAGGAGGCAGGGCACCTTTCCCTTATTTCCCCGGAAACGGTGGATTGCTCACGGCTATCGCTATGATGGCAGGCGGATGGGATGGTTGTCCGGCTATGAAGGCACCGGGTTTTCCTCAGGATGGTTCGTGGACTGTAAAATATGAAGGCTTTAATAAATCACTGTAAGTAGATACGGAGTTTGTCCTTTCAGGTTTCAGCCACCTTTCAGCCTTGTAAAACAAACGGTTTGGCTGAAGGGTGGCTGATTTGCCTTATTTTCTGTAATTTCCCGGTACCGGAGCATAAACCGGGAATTTGTGTAGCCCTTCTTTCTTCAATTTCCCCTCTTTTACCAATTCGGCCAGGCGGCGATTGGCCGTCCCTTTTGTGAATCCGCAGAGTTGCTGGAATTCCTGACGGGCGATCGATTCGTGGGTAGAGTAATAGCGGGTCAATAATTCGTCTATCTCTGCTGCCGAGCGGTTCTTCGAATGCTTTTTATAGACCGCCCTGACGAACCGGGTGGTGCTCAATTCTTTTTTCAACCCTATTTCCGGACGAAACGCCACCGACTTGAACTGGATGGATTCGGCGCGTATCTCCTTTGGATCTTTTATCGCAGGACATTGCAAAGTCATTTCAAGATACCCCAGTCCCTTGATATGTATCCTGTTCCCTTCTTTCAGGTTACGAATAATCATTTTACTTAGCATGGTTATTGTAGCTTCCACATCACCGGGGGTCAGGCTGCTGGCATCGTGTATTTCTTCTGCAAGCATATCTGAGTCGACTGTGCCTCTCGGTACGATACGGGCGTGCAAACGCGGTTTTCGATTGCTTCCTTTCGGTATGGGATTTTTGTAGAAGTCGTATTCTGCTGACATATTCTTACTGTATTAATGAATAATTCCTATCTGAATGACTTGTACTGAAAAAAGTTTACACAATCACAAAAAGAAAATGTGTAAACC
>NZ_QUHH01000015.1:0-42872 GCF_003479515.1 Parabacteroides sp. AF14-59
AAAGGCTATTACCAGGGGTATAAGAAATGGAATACATTGAAGATGTTATACAACAGCAAAGCTTATGAAGCGGCGGCGGACGGGTATGAAGAATTGGTACCGTTGATGGGACATAAGCCGGAACTACTGTTTGAAGCAGCGCAATGCTTGAGTAAGACGGAGCGGTTTGCAGAGGCGAACCGGTTGTTGGAACGGGCGATGAAACTGAGTGGTGATCCGATGATACATTATATGGCGGCAAAAAATGAACAGGACCTGGGAAATTATCAGAAAGCAGAAAATTTATTGCTACATGCAATAGAAATACTGCCGGAACGGATATACCCCTATTATCTGTTAACTAAACTATACTCAGAAACGGCTTTCTTTCAGGAAGATAAGTTTATCAAAGCGGCTGATGCCGTACTGACAAAAGAGCCGAAAGTGGAGAGCACAGCTATCCGCGAAATGAGAACGGAAGTTAAAAAGATGCTCAAAAACATACGGGAAAATCGTAATTAATTTATTTATACACGAATTACGATAACATCGTAACAATAAATTTGTATATTTGGAAATTGAAAACTGAATCATAGCTTATATGAATATGAAATACTACAATTTGCTGGCAATACTGATTCTTTCCGGAATGATAGCCTGCTCCGGTGAGAAAAAAGACAACAGCGCAGGAGAAGAAACTGTCGAAACGGTTTTACCGGACGAAACCAACGAGGTAACCGTGATGACATTAAAGGCTAGTGACTTCAACCACGAACTGATCAGTAACGGCAAATTGTCGGCACGCCGCCATGTAGACCTGCGGTTCGAATCGGCTGAACCGATTGCAGAGATCTATGTGAAGAACGGCGACCGGGTGAGTAAAGGGCAAAAGCTCGCTGAATTATCCACTTTCCGGCTGAAAAACAAAATGGCTACGGCTAAAGATGCATTGGAACGTGCCAAACTGGAACTGCAGGACGTACTGATCGGCCAGGGATACTCACTGGCAGACTCGGCAAAGGTTCCCCCTGCAACCATGCAACTTGTCCGGGTAAAGAGTGGTTACGACCAGGCACTGATTCAACATCAGCTCGCCGAATATGAAGAACGGAACGCTGTGCTGACGGCTCCTTTCGACGGCATTGTAGCCAACCTGTTTGCCAAACAATATAATACCGCTTCTACATCCGACGTATTCTGCACGATCATCGATCCGGGCAGTCTGGAGGCGGCGTTTACCGTTCTGGAAAATGAATTGCCTCTGATAAAGAACGGCGACCGGGTCGAAGTCACTCCTTTTGCCCTGAACGATACCAAAGCGGAAGGACGAATCACCGAAATAAATCCATTGGTGGATGAAAACGGTATGGTACAGGTGAAAGCTGCAGTTACGGACAAGGGTAAACTATTCGAAGGCATGAACGTACGTGTCAGTATCCACCGCTCACTGGGTAAACAACTGGTCGTTCCGAAAGAATCGGTGGTGTTGCGTTCGGGAAAACAGGTGGTGTTCGTGCTGGACAGCACAAAGACAAAAGCATACTGGACTTATGTGCATACCGGCCTGGAAAATGCAGACAGTTATACGATCGCAGACGGCTTGAAAGAGGATGATATCGTTATTACAAGCGGTAATATTAACCTGGCACATGAGGCTCCGGTAACCATCATCGAGAAGTTGACAGTTGACAAGTGACAGTTGACAGTTAGCTTAACACAATAAATAGTCCCGATGAATAAACAAATATAAAACATAGAACACAAGCGACATCCACCGGTGTCTCCACCTGTCAACTGTCACTTGTCAACTGTCAACTATAAAAGTTATGGTTAAATTCTTACTACAACGTCCTATCGCGGTACTGATGGCTTTCACGGCCTGTTTTATCGTGGGGTTGGTGACTTACTTTACCATCCCGGTATCGTTGTTGCCGGATATTGCAATACCGGAGATCACCATACAGGTATCCGGACAGAATACATCGGCCCGCGAACTGGAAAATACGGTTGTCAAACCGATCCGGCAGCAACTGATGCAGGTGTCTGCCTTACGCGATATTCACAGCGAGACACGCGACGGTGCCGGTATCATCCGACTGAGTTTCGATTTCGGGACCAATACCGATCTGGCATTCATCGAAGTGAACGAAAAGATCGATGCTGCAATGAACTATCTGCCACGTGAAGTAGAACGTCCGCGGGTGATCAAGGCAAGCGCTACCGATATTCCTGTCTTTTGCCTGAACCTGACACTGAAAACGGGTGACAGCGAAGCAGCCTTCCTCGATCTTTGCCAGTTTGCCGAAACGGTGATCAAACGACGCATCGAACAATTGCCGGAGGTGGCGATGGTGGATATTACGGGAATGCTGAAACGGCAGTTACAGATCGTACCGGATATCAAGATGCTGGAAATGGCGGGAATCACATTGAACGATCTGGAATCGGCACTCAATTCGAACAATATCGAACCGGGTAGCATGACCGTACGGGACGGGTATTATGAATACAATATCAAATTCTCTACATTACTCCGCACACCGGAAGATGTGCAGAATATCTATATCCGCAAAAACGACCGTATTTTCCAGTTGAAGGAACTGGCAAAAATAGCCGTAGTACCGGAGATGGAGACAGGCGCCTCCATTTCGAACGGGAAACGGGCGGTCACACTGGCCGTTATCAAGCAGGCGGACGAAAATATGGATAATATGAAGGAGGCATTGCAGGAAGTGACGGAATATTTCGCAACGGTTTATCCGGATATCGATTTCAGCATCAGCCGCAACCAGACCGAATTGCTGGATTATACTATTTCCAACCTGAAACAGAACCTGTCGCTCGGTTTCATTTTTATCTGTATCGTGGCGATCCTGTTCCTCGGGGACATCAAGAGCCCGGCAGTAATCGGCCTGAGTATGATAGTCAGCCTTATCATCAGCTTCCTGTTCTTTTATATGTTCAAGATGTCGCTGAACATCATCTCCCTTTCCGGATTGATCCTGGCATTGGGTATGATGATCGACAGTTCGATCATTGTGACGGAGAATATTATGCAATACAGATCGAAAGGGTACACACTGGAAGAGGCTTGTTCCAAAGGGACTTCCGAAGTAATCACGCCGATGCTGAGTTCAACCTTGACGACCATTGCCGTATTTGTTCCGTTGGTATTTATGAGCGGTATTGCCGGAGCTATTTTCTATGACCAGGCATTTGCCGTGACGGTCGGACTGATGGTTTCCTATTTTACGGGTATCATGTTGCTTCCCGTACTTTACAAATTAGTCTACAGCATTCCGGATATCAAGCACACAGGCTTTAACCTGCGGATAAACAATCTGATCAAGGAACATACGCTGGATCGTTTTTATGATGCGGGAGTCGATTTCGTATTCCGTCACAAAAAAGTGAATATCGTGTTTATCCTGGTTACACTTCCGTTATGCGTCCTATTGTTCTACGAAGTACCCAAAAGTAGAATGCCGGAGATCGACGAAAACGAACTGATCGCCCATATAGAATGGAATGAAAACATCCATATCGATGAGAACCGGGAAAGGGTGGATAAATTATTCAACCAAGTTGCAGGAGATGTGCAAGAATATACTTCATACGTCGGACAGCAACAATTCCTGCTGAACCGCGACAGGGAGTTGTCCGCATCGGAAGCCGAATTATATTTCAAGACAGAAAATACTTCAGCCATAGCTCCTTTACAGGAAAAGATCACCGAATGGCTGAACAAAAACTATCCGGAAGCGGTATTCTCTTTCTCACCTCCGATAACGGTATTCGAAAAGTTGTTTGTGACAGGTGAGGCCGATATCGTAGCCGAATTTTATGCCCGCAACAAGGCGGAGGCTCCGGAAGCTCAGTCTTTACACAAACTGGAATCGCAGATGAAAACATCCACCGGTATTGCTCCGGTCGGTGTCGCTTTCGATAACCAGTTGAATATATCCATCGACAGACAGAAGTTACTACTTTATAAAGTGGACTATAACGAGGTATACCGCTTATTGAAAACGGCTTTCAAAGAAAATGAAGTAGCAACCCTCCGCTCCTATCAGCAGTATCTTCCCATCGCTCTTGCCGGTGACGGGAAAACGGTGAACGACGTTCTACAACAAACGCTGGTACAGACGCAGGCAGACAAAAACGGAAAGACCCAATATATCCCGCTACAATCGCTGGTACGAGTGACACAAGGGGAAGACCTGAAGACGATCACCGCCGGAAAGAACGGTGAATATATCCCGTTCAGTTTCTATGATGTAAAGAAAGCGGAACCGTTGATGGAGGAAGTGAAAAAGCTGGGCGGGCAGAAATGGGAAATCGATTTCTCCGGTAGTTTCTTCTCCAATCAACAGATGTTAAGCGAATTGGTGGTGATCTTACTGATATCTATCTTGTTAATGTATTTTATCCTGGCTGCACAGTTCGAAAGTTTCCTGCAACCATTGATCGTACTTATCGAGATCCCGATCGACGTAGCAGCTTCTTTGCTGGTGCTTTGGATATGCGGACATACGATGAACCTGATGAGTGCCATCGGTATTGTGGTGACCTGCGGTATCATTATCAATGACTCCATCCTGAAACTGGATGCGATCAATGAGTTACGGAAGGAGGGCGTACCGTTGATGGAAGCGATTCATGAAGCCGGCCGTCGCCGTCTGCGTCCTATCATCATGACATCCCTGACAACCATATTCGGTATGGTGCCGTTGCTGTTTTCGTTCGATATGGGTAGCGAACTCCAAAAGCCGCTTTCCATCGCCATGATCTCAGCCATGCTGATCGGTACAGCCGTCAGTTTGTTCATCATCCCGTTGGTTTACTGGTTCATTTACCGGAAACATGATGTAAACGAAGTAGTTACTGAAAAACAAACAGAAGTTTAACGAATTCTATATAATGCCGTTATGAAGATATGTAAGCTCTTATTATTGTTTCTATTACTCACATCGGGTTACCTGTGTGCCCAGCCACTCACGTTGTCGCTCGAACGGACGATTTCGCTGGCGGCGGATAGTTCGCTGGAGGCATTCAGGACAAAGAATATGTTTTTGGCAGGTTACTGGCAGTACAGGACTTTCAAGGCAGGGAGATTGCCGAGTCTGACACTGAACCTGACACCGGCGCAGTATTACCGGGATATTACGAAACGATATAATTATGATAAAAACACAGAAGAATATCGTACGCAACAATCCTTCTACGCCAATGGGAACCTTCAGGTAAAACAGAACTTCGACCTTCTGGGTGGTACTTTTTATCTGGACTCGGAACTGGGATATATGCGAAATTTTGGTGAAAACACTTATAATCAATATACCACTGTCCCTATTCGGATTGGTTACAGCCAAAGTCTACTGGGTTACAATCCTTTCCGGTGGGAACGGAAGATCGAACCCCTCAAATACGAGAAGGCTAAAAAAGAAATGTTATACAATATCGAAAATATCAGTGAACAAGCTACCTCTTACTTTTTTGCTTTAGCTATGGCACAGGCAGAATATGATCTGGCAAAAGAGAATGTAGCTTCAACAGATACTCTATATCGGACAGGACAGGAACGGCATAAGATCGCAGCTATCAACAAAGCCGAGTTGCTGACACTGAAACTGGATGCCGTTAACGCGCGTAATACATTACAAAATGCAGATATAGCCTTGAAAAGAGCCATGTTCAGCCTGGCCTCATTCCTCAACTTCGATAAAAATACAGAAATACGGTTACGCCTTCCGGGACGTCCGAAAGACATGCAGATCTCCGTTGACGAAGCATTGACACTCGCCCGGGAGAACAACCCGAAATTTCTCGACATGAAACAGCAGATACTGGAAGCGGAGCAGCAGGTGGACAAGACAAAAAAAGAAGCTATGTTCAATGCCTCTATCAATGCCAGCATTGGTTTTAACCAGGTAGCTGATAAAATGAAAGAAGCCTATCGTAATCCATTGCAACAGGATGTTGTATCCGTATCCGTTTCCATCCCCCTCGTAGACTGGGGCGTACGGAAGGGTAAGCACAATATCGCCAAAAACAACCTGAACGTGACACAGATATCGGCTCGCCAGGAGGAACTGAGCGTGGAGGAAGACGTGATCATGACAGTCGGCGATTTCAATATCCAGCAGAATCTGATCAGTAGCGCGGAAGAGGCGCTGGACCTGGCGGTTATGGCTTATGCCGAAACCAAGCAACGGTTTATGATCGGAAAGGCAGACATCAGCAGCCTGACCTTATCATTAAACCGCCAGCAGGAGGCACAGCGTAATTACATCTCCGCTTTGCAAAATTACTGGCTAAGCTATTTCAAAATACGTAAACTGACATTACATGATTTCGAAACAGGCATATCGCTTGCCCGGGAATTCGATTTCACGCACGGACTATAAGTAACAGACTCAATGAGTGCATCTCCTAAAATATCATCCTTTACGATCATCGTCACCTTTCTTTGTGTGGCGTTGACAGGACTGGCTTTCATTCCTCTCCTACCGATCAAGTTGTCTCCCTCACGCACATTGCCCAGGCTGACTATCAGCTACAGCATGCCCGGTAACTCGGCTCGTGTGATCGAGATGGAAGTGACGTCGCGGCTGGAAGCAATGCTGGCACGTATCAAAGGGATTAAGGAGATCAACTCAACCTCCGGTAACGGTTTCGGGTATGTGACACTGGAACTGGATAAGCATACGAACATCGACGCCGCCCGCTTCGAGGCATCGACGATCGTCCGCCAGACATGGCCGAGCCTACCCGACGGATTAAGTTATCCGATACTGGAAATGAGCCGACCAGATGACAAGGAATCAGGACCTTTCATGACTTATACACTGAACGCGGCAGCCACACCTATCTTTATCCAGCGGTTCGCCGAAGATCAGATCAAGCCGCGTCTGGCCAGTATTTCCGGCATCTACCGGATCGACGTGCGGGGGGCTACGCCTATGGAATGGCGTCTGGAATACGACAGTCGGCAACTCGTTTCGCTCGGCATCACGACCACGGATATACAGACAGCCATCGGCCAGTACTATAATAAAGAGTTCCTGGGAACAGGAAATATGAATACGAATGAACAGGAGGAATGGATACGCCTTGCCTTGATACCGGATGATGTACAGAACGGTTTCGACGCTTCCCACATCACCGTGACCAGTAAAGAGGGAAAACTGATCCGCCTGGACCAACTGCTGAAAGTGACCCGGCAGGAAGAAGCCCCCCAAAGTTATTACCGTATCAACGGGCTGAACTCGATCTATCTTTCTATCCGGGCAGAAGAAACGGCTAACCAGCTGGAACTTGCCAAGCAGGTAAAAAAGGAAATGGAACATATCCGCCAGTTATTACCGCAGGGATACGAGATACATACCAGCTACGATGCGACCGAATTCATCCAGAATGAATTGAACAAGATCTACATACGTACCGGGCTTACTATCCTGATCCTGTTACTGTTCGTTCTGCTGATCACCCGGAATGTACGTTACCTGTTCCTGATCGTTGTCAGCCTGAGCGTGAATCTTTGTATTGCCGTTATTTTCTTTTATCTGGCAGGACTTGAGATGCAGCTTTACTCACTGGCCGGTGTCACGATCTCGTTAAGCCTGGTGATAGACAATACGATCGTAATGACCGACCATATACGTAACCGCCACAACCGAAAGGCTTTCCTTTCTATCCTGACGGCTACGTTGACGACTATCGGTGCACTTGTCATCATTTTCTTCCTCGATGAAAAGATACGGTTGAACCTGCAGGATTTTGCAGCCGTGGTGATCATCAACCTGGCGGTATCACTGGCTATCGCCCTGTTCTTTGTTCCTGCCCTGATCGAGAAGCTGGGATTAGGACAAAAGAAAAATGCAAAACGAAAAGCTGCTTTATCGGCTGAACCCAAAACAGTCCGTTTTGCCCGGATCAGAAAATGGGGTAACAGAGCGCTCAGACGATTCCCGGTCTATTTCAACCGGTATTACCGGGCACAGATCAGTTTCCTTTGCCGGTGGAAAAAGACGGCATGTGTTATATTGGTTCTGGCTTTCGGATTACCTGTATTTCTCCTTCCTGAGAAAATCGAGATGGACGATAAAGAAAAGACATATACGGCAACAGACTCATTACTCATAGAGAAATATAACAAAATCGTTTCCGGTGAAACTTATAAAGAGAAAGTGAAACCGGTCATCGACAAAGCGCTGGGAGGAACATTGCGTCTCTTTGTACAAAAAGTGTACGACGGCAGTTATTTTACCCGCAACGACGAAACAGTACTTTCCGTCACTGCATCAATGCCGAACGGTACCACGCTGGAACAGATGAACCAGTTGATGGGACGCATGGAAGCCTACTTGAGTACTTTCAAAGATATCCGCCAGTTCCAGACGAATATATACAGCGCGCGACAAGCCGGAATACGTATCTATTTCACCAAAGCGGCAGAACGGAGCGGCTTCCCGTATACGCTTAAAAGCAAGATCATCAGCAAGGCTTTGGAACTGGGAGGCGGTAGCTGGGGTGTATATGGCCTTCAGGATCAGGGATTCAATAATGACGTACGGGAGAGTGCCGGTTCCTTCCGTATCGAGATGTACGGATATAACTATGATGAATTGTACGAATGGGCAGAACAACTGAAAGGACAGCTTCTCACTTTCCGGCGTATTAAAGAAGTACTTATCAATTCAGAGTTTTCCTGGTGGAAAGACGATTACCAGGAGTTCTATTTCAATCTGAACAAGGCACGGATGGCACAGGAGAATATTCTGCCAATCGAACTGTTCGCCTCTATTAATCCGGTGTTCGGAAAAGATATTTACAGCGGCACGATCGTTGTCGATAATGAAACGGAGAAATTGAAACTCAGTTCACGCCAGGCCACAGACTATGACGTCTGGAGCATGCAGTATGTTCCCCAAAGCATCAAGGGTAAACCTTATAAACTGGCGGAGCTGGCTACCGTCGAAAAAGGACAGATGCCACAGAAGGTAGCCAAAGTAAACCAACAATATCGCCTGTGCCTTCAGTATGAGTACATCGGCGCTTCCAACCAGGGAAACAAAATACGGGACCGTGTATTGAAAGAGTTCAATGCTTCGCTTCCAATGGGCTATACCGCCAAAGCGGATAGTTATTATTGGAGCTGGAATACGAAAGACAATAAACAATACCTGCTGTTGTTGTTGATCATCGTTATCATATTCTTTACCACCAGTATCCTGTTCAACTCACTGAAACAGCCGTTGGCAGTTATCTTCGTAATCCCGATATCTTATATCGGCGTGTTCCTGACGTTCTACTGGTTCAAACTGAATTTCGACCAGGGAGGATTTGCCTCGTTCGTCTTGTTATGCGGTATTACGGTAAACGCCAGTATCTACATACTGAACGAATTCAACCAGTTACGCGAAGCCAAACCGAGAATGCCTCTCTGGCGATTATACCTGAAAGCATGGAATGCCAAAATAACACCGATCTTCCTTACTGTAATCTCTACTATACTGGGATTCATCCCGTTCATGCTAGGCCCGGATAAAGAAGCGTTCTGGTTCCCACTGGCCGCCGGTACGATCGGAGGACTGACCATGTCCATCCTGGGTATCTTTATATACCTGCCTATTTTCACGTTAAAGAAATGATCATCTTGTAAAGAATTAACCACTAATAACTGTTTTTCTTTCCTAATTTTGTGATAATCTTGGACGATTTGTTAATTATCCAAACCCTTCTTATGTCTTAAATGTTTTATGCAGGAGCTGATGAGTAATAAAAAAGAGGACGTCAGAGCTTGATGCATTTTAATTAACATCTTCTAAAATTTTACAGAAGTGGAGTCCGATATCACCCTAAAATAAATTAAAGATGAAAGTTTTATTTAAGTATCTACGACTATTATCCCTCTCTACGAGCGGAGCGTTACTTTTGTGCATCGTGTTTGCGGCCAATCCTGAAATCGCTGAAGGAACCATCACCGGAAAAATATTCTGGTTTCATTTCTCTATTTTATTACTAGCATTCAGTGTTTTATTTATGGAAGCCACAGTGAAAAAAAGCAACTTTACTTTTTCATTACCCGATGGGCTTTTATTACTGTTTATTGTACTTATCCTGTTCACGTATGACCGTGAACTTGACCCTCAACCCGAAAGACTCCTTTTTGCCGGTCAAATAGGCACTCTATGGTTTATGTTACGGGCCGTTCTGCAAACTCATTCCGAACTAAGGCTTTTTTTTATGTCTATACTTATATGTACAGGCATATTTGAAGCGATCTGGGGAATGGGACATTTATACGGCTCTCCTTCTACGGCTCATCCGCTTCTCAGGGCGGACGGGCTTCTTTTCAACCCGACCCCTTTCTCCGGATATCTGGCGATCATTTTACCTGTTTGCCTGAACCTGGCTCTACGATTCCGCAATTGTGACAAGATGGCCTGGTGGGAAGCAAGAACCATGGTTTTCTATCTGGCGGTCTTTGCCATAGCGATTATTATTATAGCCCTTCCGGGGGGAATGAGCCGACCGGCATGGCTGGCAGCCGGAGCTTCCTGCTGCTGGGTTTTCTTCCTTAGAAAATCGGGATGGGAATTATTGAAAAAGAGAGTGATCAGGCATAACAAGAGCGTGATCTTCAGCTGTGTCATCCTGTTTCTGATCATTTCATTACTCCCCACTCTGGGTGGGATCTTTCATCCCGACCAATCCGCCAACCGGATGCTGATGTGGAACGTAACCACTAAGGCGATCCTGAACCAACCCGTTACAGGGACTGGCATGGGAGGCTTCCCGGCATTATTTGCCCAGACACAAGCTGATTATTTTGCATCGGGAAAAGCATCGGATACAGAACTCGCAGCAGCCGGCTGTCCCAAATTCGCCTATAACGACTATCTACAGATGGGGCTTGAATTCGGAGTCGCCGGGTTGCTTCTTTTTGCCCTGTGGATAGGGTTCTGCCTTTATTACGGACTAAAGAACAAACAAGTCGGGGCTACCGGTGCGATCCTTGCTTTATCGCTCTTCTCCATGTATTCTTATCCGTTACAATTACCGTCGTTCTGGATATTACTCATTTTTTTCTCGGCGATGTGCGTCACACGACCGGAGAGCATACAAAAGTCTTCACCGAAAAACTGTCCGCATATCGGAGCATTTGCCGCATTAGTCGCCTGTATCCTGTTCTTCGGACAGCGAAGTTACTATGAGCCATACAAAGAGTGGAAAACTCTACAGACACTGGGACAAAAAGACGAACAAAAAATAGCTGCACAAGGATATGTGTGTCTCTACCCACATCTTTCGCATAAGATAGAATTCCTGCATGAAGGGGCCAGGTGTTTTCTGCAGTGCAGACAATATTCGGATGCCATCGTCTGGAGTCGCCGGGCAATCCGGTTGAGTGCCAATCCGGAATTCTATTATATCCTGGCAGAAAGCCACCAGCAACTCGGCCTGTACAAACAGGCGGAGAAGTATCTGTTGCAATGCCTGCATATCCTTCCGGAACAAATCGAGACTTATTACAGATTGACTAAGTTGTATGCAGAAACCAATTACTATCATCCGGAGAAATTACGGCTGGCGGCCCACTCCGTATTGACGAAAAAACCGGTAGTGAACAGTAAAACAACCATACAAATGAAAGAGGAAGTCTATCAACTTCTTCGGGAGCAGTCATTTTAAAGCCACGATTCCCTTCATTTTTATTGCACATTAAAATTATAACCCCTATCTTTGCCGAAATTTTGCAAGGAAGAGTTTCATGACAAATAAGGTACAAAAGTGTAATCCGATGTTTATCTCCGGTTCAACGCCGGACATTGAAGCTCATTTCTTTAATTTACGGGATTATAATTTGTTTATATAGGATGCGTTGGTTATTTTTACTAACGCATTTTTTTTGTGTCCCGAAACGGCGATTATTATAAGGTATAATATTCTATAAAATCAAATTAATAAACAAAACAACCCAATTACTATGTCGAAGATTGGAATCAAAAAGGTGATTGTTCTGGGCTCGGGTGCCCTGAAGATCGGACAGGCCGGCGAGTTTGACTACTCCGGTTCACAAGCATTAAAGGCACTGAAAGAAGAAGGTATCAGTACCGTATTGCTGAATCCGAACATTGCAACTATTCAAACATCGGAAGGGGTAGCAGACAAGGTTTATTTCCTGCCTATCACACCGTATTTTGTTGAAGAAGTGATCAAAAAAGAACAACCGGACGGAATCCTGCTGGCTTTTGGTGGCCAGACTGCCCTGAACTGCGGAACTCAGTTATACACCAGTGGCACACTTGCCAAATATGGCGTAAAGGTACTGGGTACTTCTGTTGAAGCGATCATGTACACAGAAGACCGCGACCTGTTTGTAAAGAAATTAAATGAAATCGACGTAAAAACTCCGGTAAGCCAGGCTGTGGAAACGATGGACGATGCAGTAAAAGCTGCCTACAAGATCGGTTTCCCGGTAATGATCCGTTCCGCTTATGCACTGGGCGGTATGGGTAGCGGTATCTGCAAAGACGAAGCAGAACTGCGTACTCTGGCAGAAAGCGCTTTCGCTTACTCTACACAGATCCTGGTGGAAGAATCGCTGAAAGGCTGGAAAGAAATTGAATTCGAGGTAATCCGCGATAAAAACGATCATTGCTTCACCGTTGTAAGCATGGAAAATGTAGACCCGCTGGGCGTACATACCGGTGAAAGTATCGTGGTTGCTCCTACCTGTTCATTGACAGACAAAGAACTGGACCTGCTGAAAGAATTGTCGACCAAGACAATCCGCCACCTGGGTATCGTAGGCGAATGTAACATTCAATATGCATTCAATTCTGATACTTGCGACTACCGCGTGATCGAAGTTAATGCCCGTCTGAGCCGTTCTTCCGCATTGGCATCCAAAGCAAGCGGTTATCCTCTGGCTTTTGTGGCAGCCAAACTGGCACTGGGTTACAGCCTGGATGAAATCGGCGAAATGGGAACTCCGAACTCAGCCTATAAAGCTCCGGAAGTTGACTATATGATCGTGAAGATCCCGCGTTGGGACTTGACTAAATTCGTCGGTGTAAGCCGTCTGATCGGTTCAAGCATGAAATCTGTCGGCGAGATCATGTCGATCGGTAAGAGCTTCGAAGAGATCATGCAGAAAGGTCTGCGTATGATCGGACAGGGTATGCACGGTTTCGTTGGAAACAACGACGTGGAATTCGACAACCTGGACGATGCATTGGCTAACCCGACCGACCTGCGTATCTTCGCTGTCGCAAAAGCACTGGAAGAAGGCTATACGGTAGAACGCATCCACGAACTGTCAAAGATCACTCCGTGGTTCCTCGAAAAACTGAAGAATATCGTAGACTATACGAAAGTATTATCTCAATATAACAAGATTGAAGATCTGCCCGAAGATGTTCTGAAAGAAGCAAAACGCCTGGGCTTCTCCGACTTCCAGATTGCACGTTATGTAGAAGAGCCGGAAGGCAACATGGAAAAAGAAAATATCCGTGTACGTAACCTGCGTAAGAAAATGGGTATCCTGCCGAGCGTAAAACGTATCAACACGATCGCTTCCGAACATCCGGAACTGACTAACTACCTGTATATGACATACGACGGTAGCGAACATGATATCCCTTACTACAAGAACGACAAGAGTGTGGTGATCCTGGGATCGGGTGCTTACCGCATCGGTTCTTCCGTAGAGTTCGACTGGTGTTCGGTAAATGCAGCACAGACTGCACGTAAACTGGGGTACAAGTCGATCATGATCAACTACAACCCGGAAACGGTTTCTACCGACTACGATATGTGCGACCGTCTGTACTTCGACGAACTTTCTTTCGAACGTGTACTCGATGTGATGGACCTGGAAATGCCGAAGGGTGTGATCGTATCCGTAGGTGGCCAGATCCCGAACAACCTGGCAATGAAACTGTATCGCCAGAACGTTCCGGTACTGGGTACTTCTCCGCTGTCGATCGACCGTGCTGAAAACCGCCATAAATTCTCAGCCATGCTCGATACACTGAATATCGACCAGCCGGCATGGGCAGAATTGACGAGTATGGAAGAGATCGACGGTTTCATCGAAAAGGTAGGATTCCCTATCCTGATCCGTCCTTCCTATGTGCTTTCCGGTGCTGCCATGAATGTTTGTCACAACAAAGAACAGATGATCGAATTCCTGGATCTGGCTGCAAAAGTATCCAAAGAATATCCGGTTGTCGTATCTGAGTTCCTGCAGGGAGCAAAAGAAATCGAATTCGACGCAGTAGCCATGAACGGTGAAGTGGTAGAATATGCAATCTCCGAACATATCGAGTTTGCCGGAGTTCACTCCGGTGACGCTACACTGGTATTCCCGGCTCAGAAAATTTACTTCGAAACAGCACGCCGTATCAAGAAGGTCAGCAAGATGATCGCTAAAGAGCTGAACATCAGCGGACCGTTCAATATCCAGTTCCTGGCAAAGAACAACGACGTGAAGGTCATCGAATGTAACCTGCGTGCTTCACGTAGCTTCCCGTTCGTTTCAAAAGTGCTGAAACGCAACTTCATCGAAACGGCAACACGCATCATGCTGGATGCTCCTTATACAAAACCGGATAAGAGTGCTTTCGATATCGACTGGATCGGTGTAAAAGCGTCTCAGTTCTCATTCGCCCGTCTGCACAAAGCTGACCCTGTACTGGGTGTGGATATGAGCTCTACCGGTGAAGTAGGTTGTATCGGCGACGATTTCAACGAAGCTTTGCTTTCTGCCATGATCGCTGTAGGTAATAATATTCCGAAAAAGAATGTCCTGGTTTCTTCAGGTGCAGCCAAAAGTAAAGTCGATTTGCTGGAGCCCTGCCGTTTACTGAATGACAAGGGTTATAAGATCTATGGTACAGCCGGAACCGCTAAATTCCTGAATGAAAACGGAATTGAAGCTACAGCCGTATGCTGGCCGGATGAACAGGGCGACCTGAATATCATGGATATGTTCAGCAACCATGTATTCGAACTGGTTGTCAACATCCCGAAAGATCATAGCAAACGCGAGCTGACCAACGGTTACAAGATCCGCCGTGCAGCGATCGATCATAATATCCCATTGATCACCAACGCTCGTCTGGCTAGTGCATTTATCGAAGCATTCTGCACAATGGATGTAAAAGATATCCAGATCAAAGACTGGCAGGATTACAAATAAGCAAATATTTTATTATATTTGTGGCAACAATACTGTAGAGACAGGGTTTTACCTTGTCTCTACATGTTTAATTTTAATTCGTGCCTATGTACAGACTACCGTTATTGTTCCTGACATTCATGCTGACATTCTTCGTCGCGCATGCATCGGTAGCCGTCCCTAATCTTTTCGTTAAAAACTTTACTGTAGATGATTATAAAGCCAGTTGCCAGAACTGGGGCTTATCGGTCGCGTCTGACGGCGTACTTTATGTAGCGAATAACTCTGGCTTGCTTACATTCGACGGAAACACCTGGAAACATTATAAGACACCGGACAATGCCATCATAAACGGCGTCACCTTCCTGAACGACACGATCTATACCATCAGCGAAAATTCTTTCGGAGGATGGACACGCGATCATCTGGGAGTGATGCGCTATCATAAACTGACTAAAATACCTGCCGAAGTCAAATTCAAAGAACCTCCCGCCCCTATCCCGTTCGTTCTTCCCGACGAGATACTGCATGCCCAGCCTTCCGTCTTCACGACGATCGGCGATCTGTATTTTATCGGAACGACTAATAACGGATTGTATATCACAAGCCCGGAGGGGACGATCCTGCGCCATCTGTCCACCCATGACCAATCACTGCCCGACAATATCATACGGGCTATCTGCATCCAGGATGCGGAACAGATATGGATCGCTTTCGACAACGGGATCTCGCAAATATCGTTCTCATCTCCACTGATCCAACTGGGGAAACGGAGTCAGATAGGAAAGTTAAAGAATGCGACACTGTTCAACGACACGCTGTATATACAGACCAACGTAGGATATTTCAAAAGGACACTGGAAGCCGGAGACAACTTCGAACCGGTCGATATAAAGAAAGAAACATTCCATAACCTCCCGCAAAACAGAGCTTTCGATTCGCTACAAGTCAAGAATGTATTCAATGATCCCGAATCATTGGGCGAATTTGCCCATGCGGAAGAGATCTATCCGATCGGTGATAACCTGTATTGGCTGTGCACAAAGAACGAAGCGGCTCTATTCCACAATGACGGGGGCAAAGGAACTTTAAAATGCCGCCTGTTGCTCAGCAACTATAATATGAACCTGGTCAACAGGGATCGTAAGATATACCCTTTGAACGATTCGCTTCATCTGATCTCTGCCATGCAAGGCGTCTTGCTGGTGAATATACGCGAACTGATAGAGGGCAGTCTCGGTTCTTCGACTCCTTTAAAGATATCGGAAATAAAGTATATCGATAAAAACGGTGATCATAACCTGCCTGTAAACTCCGAGAAAATCACGCTTCCACATAACTTTCAGGAGCTGACTGTGTATGTAGGCAGTACGATTTTTACCCCGAACCACCAGATCAGCTATATGATAGAAGGTGTTTCTTCCACCTGGTCACCCTGGCAAAAGGGGGGAGAGATCTCCTTCCTGCAACTTCCGGAAGGCAAATATCAGCTTAAGATACGTAAATACGTGGTAAAAGGTCCGTACCCGGAGATCGCTATTCCGATCACAGTACGTCCTCCCTGGTATAATACGATCTGGGCATGGCTGATCTACATCATTGCCACAGCCCTGATCGCTAAATATACGCTCAGTTATCACCTGAAAAACCTGCAAAGGGAAGAAAAGAGTAAGCTGGATGCCAAACGGCAGGCAGAAGAGCAGAAAATACAGGAGATGAAAAGCAAGATGCTGGAAGCCCAATTACAGAATAAGAACAATGAACTGTCTTTACAGACTTCCGCTTTGGTAAAACGAAACCAGGCTGTACAAAAGCTGTTGGATGAGCTGGAGCATCAGAAAGAGATATTGGGCGACCGTTATCCCAACAAACTTTATGCCCGAATGAAAAGCCTGATGGAAGAGTCACTGAACGATCAGGCGGACTGGGTTTTATTCGAGACACATTTCAACAGTGCACATCGTAATTTCATCGACCGCTTACGCCAGCAATATGATGATATAACGACCGGAGACCTGCGTATCTGCTGCTTGCTTCGTATGAATTTATCTACAAAAGAAATCGCATCCCTGCTAAATGTATCCGTACGTGCAATAGAATTGCGACGCTACCGGTTAAGAAAGCGTCTGTCACTGGATGGAGACACCAATCTGATAGACTTCCTTATGAATTACTAAAAATATTATTCTATATTTAGTATTTACCTAAACAACTAAATTACAGACTACTAAGAAACCTTGTAGTAGCTATGAGAAAGCGTTGATGTAGTCATTTCCCTTACTCCAAACATTTGCGCAAGTAGTGTAGTAGTACTTTTTCGCCAAAATATTTCCAAATGTATTTCCTTTGCCAGTGCATTTAAATCTTAATTTCTATAGACATGATGAAACACGATGTGGAAGAGCAGCTGGAAGAGTTGGAAAGGCACGGTATCAGTCGTCGTCATTTTCTCAAAATATTAACAGCAGCAGGCGTTATAACTGCTGCGGGTACACAACAAGTTCACGCATTCTCAAGCAATGCGAAAGGAAAAATCGTCGTTATCGGCGGAGGGGCTGCCGGAATCAGCATGGCAGCACGTTTGATGCACTGGCTGGATAATCCGGATATTACATTAATCGACCCGAGCGACCGACAGTTCTACCAACCGGGTTTCACTTTAATCGCTTCCGGAGTTTATCAACCGGACGATGTATGGAAGAAACAAGAGGATTGTATTCCCAGCGGAGTAAAATGGATCAAAGATTCTGTTGCTGCGGTCGATCCGGTGATGAACCAGGTAACAACTAAAAATAACGGAAAAGTACCATACGACTTTTTGGTATTGACCCCGGGAGTACAAACGAACTGGGAAAAAGTCGAAGGTATTACACACGATACTTTAGGAGTGGGCAACGCTCATAGTATATATGATTTCGAAGGTGCGCAAAAAACCTGGAAAGCGTTTCAGGAATTCTCCAAGACAGGCGGACGCGGTATCTATACGGATACTTACACGAAGCATAAATGCGGAGGAGCACCGAAAAAGATTTGTTTACTGACAGACGATTACAACCGCAAACGGGGTACACGGGATAACATGAAACTGGATTACTTCACGGCAGCGAAAGAGCTGTATGATATTCCTTTTTATACTCCCCGCTTACTGGAGATTTATAAGGAACGTAATATTCCCATCAATCTCAACGTGCGTGTAAAAGGTGTTGATACGTCAGCCAAACAAGTACATTTTGAAAAGGTGGAAACAGTAGGAGAAGAAAAAGTGATCACTCCTTTCATAGAAGATTACGATTTCCTGCACTTCACACCGCCTATGTCGGCTCCGGATTTTGTTCGCGAAGCCGGACTGGGATGGACAGAAGGCAAATTGGCTGCCGATGCCTGGGTGATGGTTGATAAAACGACACTGGTACACAAGACATATCCGAACATCGTTTCCTTAGGGGATGTGGCGGGTATACCGACCAGTAAGACATCTGCCGCTGTACGTAAACAAGTGCCGGTAGCTGCTAAAAACCTGATCTCGCTGATGGAAGGCAAAGAACCCGTTGAGAAATATGACGGATACGCTGCCTGCCCGATCGTTACAGACTATGGACACGTACTTTTGTGCGAGTTCAATTATGATAAAAAACCGGAGACCTCGTTCCCGTTCAGCATGCTGGACACATCAAAAGAACAATGGGCGGCCTGGTTACTGAAAGTTTACATGTTAAAACCGATGTATTTCTACGGAATGCTGAATGGTTACGCGTAACGGACCAAAAATAACAACTCCCTATAATTCAAATGCCAAACTACAGAAAATCCCCGGCTCAGTCCTTGAGGCCGGGGATTTTGTTATTTTGCTGGCAATAGATTCAATTAATTACAGAAATGTTTCATTTCTGTAGTTGACAGTTGACAAGTGACAGTTGACAGTTATTATCAAAATTGAACCTATTCAGATCGTATTAGGGGACGCAGATGACGCAGAATACACAGACGCTCGCAGACTTTTTATTTTCTTTAAAACAATATATTATCTGCGTTTATCTGCGCTCGTCTGCGCCATCTGCGTTCCTTAATACAAACTGGATATATAGCTCAAATCTTTCTAAAAGTAAGAAATTGTAATACCAACAAGGAGATAGTAGAAGCCCCTCTAGCAGCTTTTATGTATTAAGACGGGAGGAACTAAATGCTAAGATCTGAGATATTATTTCCACCTTGTACACCCTGGCAAATTACCCTGTACATCGTATAAAACCAATCTGTACACTCTATCAGGCTACCCTGTACGGGGTAGCTTTAATAGGTCGGGACTTTTGTGCTAGTATCTCCCCTATTAACAGGCAGTTGCCTACCTACTTACACATAGTTTTCCTCAATAATGCAGGTGACAGATGACAGATAAGGTTGCAGATAAAAAGAAGCATCTGCAACACTTTATTACTTGATAACATGAATATTACACCATCAAGTGACAGATGGCAGATACTTTTTTGAAAACTTTGTGTATATAACAAATAACAAACGCCATTGCAAACAAAAGAGGCATTTGCAATGGCGTTATATTCTAAGAAACAGGATATTACAAGTTATTATTGCAAATAACGAATAAATCCGAAAAACTTTTAGGAAGAATTGTGTTATTCCATCTTTCGGTAATAACGCGGCGTATAACCGGGCAATAGTTCGGGATGGAATACCCACACCAGATCTTTCAACAGATAGTCCGGATGGATAGGGAACTCCTCATAGTAAGGAACAACACCTGTATTACAGGTATAGATCCGACGATTCTTAAAGGCATCAAAGTTCTCGTAGGGAGTATACTCGGTACGCAGGTCTTTGTATGTCATATCATTTGCCTGATTATATTTGATCAGCCATATATCGGCATGGATGGCTTTATCGAGCACGGTCTCGAAAGACAGAGGTGTACTGCCTGCTCCGGGAAGATCTTTAAATATATAATCGGCACCGGCATCGGTATACAGATGGGCTATGTAGCTGTCTCCCGCCGGCATGTACCAGGAAGAGCCGAATTTCTTCTCTGAGATAACGGTCGGGCGATTAGTGACTGTCTTTGCCAGCTCCTTCAACTTCAGATAACGGTCTTCCGTTTCCCGGAAGATTGAATCGGCCATCGCTTCCTTACCGAATAGCAATCCATAGAAACGTATCCATTCAGTACGTCCTAAAGGCAACGACTCCATATAATCGGCAGCCTCAATGATAGGAATACCCAGTTTCTCGGCAGGTCCATATCCTGCATTCTGAAAAGGGGAAGCGATAATGATCTCCGCCCCTATATCGATGATCTTTTCTATATTCGGCGCTGTAGCCTCGCCCAGATCGGCTATTTTCCCGGCACGTAAACCATCCTGAATAGCAGGAGTATCCATATAACGGGGTTCACAAACACCTATTATCTTATCCACCTCATCGAGCTGATCGATAATAGCCGCATGAACGGAGGTATAAACCACGATATTCTCCACAGGTGTTCGTACAACCGTCCCTTTCGGCAAATCACCGGGCATCGACGCACCACGATCCACCAACAGATAACGTTGCAGGATACGAGTACTATCCCAAGGGTCGCGGACTTCTACCGATGTATAATCAGTGAAATGCTGTATGGCAAAACCACGGGCATAACGGATAGTATCAGAAGAAAACGACTGATCTTCAGAAGAACTTTGCTTCACACTGCAACTAAGTGTGAAGCAAAGTAAAAAGAGGGTGGATATAAAAAACTTCATCTTATTTATTACCAGCCGAAATCACTTTCATAGGATTCAGACCTGCTTCAAATTTAAACTGTAACTTACCAGCCGGGTTAAATGTGTACACATCTCCATTTGTAGCATAATCAGACTCAGTCACAAAAATATAGTTTGACGGGGTATCAGCACCTATTTTATAAGGCTTTTTAATATCCGTTCCATCCGTAATAAAATTAGTACTGATTACCTTTTCGTTTATTGCATCATAACAGAGATAAGAAATAGTCTGATTCCAGTTAGCATCATACTGTGAATAAATGATGTAAAGTTTATCGCCTACAGCTGCAAATTCCGTTGCATTCGTTTCCGTAATTGTTGTCACTTCATCTGTTTTAGAATCAATTCTCTGAAATGTATTAGGTATATCCCCGTAGTTACCCATAGAAACCAAATAAACGTCACCCTGACTATCAGCCAGCATATTCACCGGATTAGTAACAACTTCTATTTTAGTCTTTTCTTTAAACGTAAGAAGATCGACGACAGAGACTGTTTTATCATATCCTACAGATGTATTAAAATCCGCACCACCAGAGTTTGCTACATACAATTTATTATTAGCTATAGCCATCTGTTCGGGATTACGTCCTACTTTTACCTTACTTTCAATTGAGAGTGAAGTTGTATCCAAACGAGCTACATAGCCTTCATACAATGACACATACACTTTTCCATTATAACAAGTAAAGAAACGTGGCTGTAGCGGATCGCCATCGGAAACAATTTGTTTCAAAGACTTTCCCTGTAAGTCTGTCACCTCTATTGTATTAGAATTAGTGACAGCTATGTAAGCCTTTGAGCCATAAACCAGGATATCGTTGGCTGTATCTCCCAATCCGCGTCCATTGACTTTCTTAAAGATATCCGCTTCTACCTTTTTGGTCTCGAAATCATAAAATGACAACGAAGAGTTATTATTCCCTTTGTTTCCACTATTCAACACATAGACTCCATTCAAAGAAATCTGTTCCGGAAGAGATGGGATTTCCTGTTTATCATCATCATCACTACACCCAATAAAGGAGAAAGACATACAAGCACAAAGTGCAGATACATACAGTAAATTTTTCTTTTTCATCACTTATTTATTTATCATTAATAAACTATACTCACACTCAAACGCCAGGAACGACCCGGCATCGGATAGTATTGAATAATATCATATGTTTTGTCACCCAGGTTAATCACTTCTCCCTGCAAACGCAACTTACATTTTTTTACCACAAACTCACGGTTAAGAGATATTCCCTGTTCTACATATCCGGCAATAAGGTTGCTTTCTATGTTTTGAGGCAAAGCATATCTGTCACCCGCCGCAGTCAAGCTATAAGAGACGTTGACCCACGGATTCTCCAAGGTCAACGATGCATTTCCCGAATGTTTCGGAGTATATGGTATCTGATCCTTGTAATTTTTTGCATCAGGATCAGTTATATCGATTGCTTTCTGAAAACTATATGTGGCAGAGAGGAGTAAGGTCATCTTTGCCGGCAGAGAGGTTTCAGATGAGAAATTCACATCCAAACCTTTGATATCGACTTCTCCCATATTCATCATCTTCCATATATACATCGTCGGAATAGCAACAATCTTGTCCTTCACCTTATTATAATAACCATCGGCCGAAAGACTCAGATAACGAAAGAGATTCCCTGCTTCTCCGCTCCAGGTCAGCCCCAGATTATATTGTGTAGCCTTTTCCGGCTGCAGGTTCGTATTTCCCATACGGAGATAATATAGATCAGTGAAAGTCGGGACACGGAAAATATCTTTGTAAGAGGCACGTACACGAAAGGCATTATCGGGAAAAGGCCTCAACGATACGCTAACCGCAGGAGACAAACGTTTACGGTCGGCCGGTTTATCGCCAGCCTTTACTTTGTCGGTCATATAAGTACCCAGTAAGCTGGCTGTTGCTGTAAACATCGAGTTCTTATATTGGGCGGATAACACTGACAGTGAAGTCAAACGCTTGGGTTGCGGTGCATTCATAAAGTTATTATCCAGCATATTATGGGCTAAATCAGTCGTAAGAGAAGTCGAGAAGTTCTTCCAGGGTGAATAAAGTACGCCTACCGAACCGTAATACTCTTCCTGGGTATTCAAATCTTCTTGCTTACCTCCTGAGTATTTATTACTTACATCACGGTACTTGCTGAAAGAATAATTATACTTGGCATGTGCCTGCAAAGATAAATTGTCCGTTAGTTTGTTGGAATACTGCAACTGGGTAAAGAAATTATTGTTCCACAAGCGTTCCCGGTTACTGTTGCTATACAATATCACCGAACCGGGGAGTCCGCGTTCTGAATCGTAATAATAGACTTTACCGGTCAATGTTCCGGCCTTACCCAGGTCTCCATACAGATTTCCTTCCAGACGAAGTGCCTGGATATCGCTGTTCTTCCTTTTTTCTTCGGTTACAACATTTCCGTTTACCAAAGTAAAAGGGTATTCCCCTTTTGCACTTAGCCAGTCGGCATGCAAAGAAGCGGAAAAGCGGTTACTTATCTTCTGTTCATAACGAACCATCGGGTTGAACAAACCAAAAGAACCTCCTTTCACTTTCGCCTGAAGATTCATCGGTTTTCCATCAAATACAGGTCTACGTGTCTTCACACTCAACGCCCCTGCCGACGCATACATCCGTGCTGTCTGGAAAATATCATCTGATTGCCCGATCGAAAGTGAAACCATCTCCACATTGTCCAGTGAGAAGCGGCTGATATCCACCTGTCCGCTCTGGGCATCCGTGATCGTTACTCCATCGTAGCTGACAGCCGTATGTTGTGCCCCAAGGCTACGCACGGAAACCGTCTTCAATCCCCCTATCCCACCGTAATCCTTCACTGTTGCACCGGAGAAACGTTTCACTGCTTCCGAAAGATCCTGTATTCCCAGGCGTTCAATTCCGGAACGGTCCATTATTTGCAGAGGAGTTGCTTCACGGGTTGTGGAAGGACGTGCCTTTTCCACCACCTCAACACCGGAAAGCTGGTGATAAGCTGTCGTATCAATTGTTTGTGCGTACATAGTAGGTACGCACAAAAATATGCCTGGCAGGCATACAATCATTTTAACATATAATATTCGCATATATCCAGGTCTATCAACACCTATACCCGAGGTATCGCATATAAAATAATGGCAGGTTTTCTGACTTGTTCTCCCATGACCGGCCGCCTTCCCAGGAATCATAAATTCCCAGTGGCAACAAGATTGCCGGGGTTACAGAACTTACAGCTACGGGTACAGTTCCGGACTTGCACCGGATTCCCTTTTACTAACGGATAGCGAAAACTAAACCGTTACACCATAATCCGATGGCAAAAGTACGAAATATATCGGTAATCTCAACTACCAGACCGGTCACTTTCAAATATTACGAATCTGAATACACAAATAAAAGGGAACAGATGAATGTAATGAAAAAATCAGTACCTTTGCGCCCGAATTGGTTTCGTAGCTCCCGTTCGGGAATACGGATTAAAAGGGAACCGGGTGTAAATCCCGGACAGTCCCGCTGCTGTGAAGCTCCGTTAACAGCCTAATACTACTTTTGCCACTGACGATTCAGTTGACAGTGGAAAGTTGACAAATGACAGTTTTTCTGTCCGTATTTTATCTGTCAACTGTTATCTGTCAACTGTCAACTATTCCGTCGGGAAGGCTTTTAGGATAGGAGTCAGTCAGAAGACCTGCCGTTCGTTGAGACTCATATCCTCGTGGGTTAGGATAAGGATGTAACATTTTAGAATTAAACAAAAAGATGACAGACAAGGAAGTATTGTTATTACGACGTAAACTGGACCTTTTGCTGCGTACAGGCAAATTATTGATGGAAAGTGCTGCCGATACCAACCGTATTGAACGGAACATGAAACGAGTAGCAGCTTTTATGGGTATTCCGGAAGAGAAATTACACATCGATATCCGGTGGACGATGATCATGGTCAATGTAAGTGATGAAAGAAATTCGTTTTCCAAATTCCAGAAATGTGAGAAACATGGTATCAACATGACCGCGATCTCGCAGATCAGCGATCTTTCATGGTGTGCTATCGAAGAGGACTATTCATTGGACAAATATGAAGAGGAATTGGAAAAGATAGCCAAAAAGCCCCGGAATTATACACCTTATATCGTAGCTATCGGTGCAGGATTCGCCTGTGGCGGTTTCTGTAAATTGTTCGGTTCCGACTGGATCGCCTTTCTGTTTGCTTCCATTTGTGCATTCATTGGTTTCAGGATACGTGCCCGATGCATAGAAGCCGGATTAAATGTATATATGAGTATAGCACTCGCCGCTTTTGCCGCGACCTGCACTGCGTATCTTTCTTCCTTCTCGGGATTGTCCGAGACGCCTTATCATCCGCTACTCGCCTGTGCCCTGTTCATTGTACCGGGAGTACCTTTGATCAACTTCGTAGACGATATGCTCGATAACCATCTGCTCGTCGGGATGACACGTGCCGCCAACACGGCTATGATGGTAGTTGCGATGACGTTCGGTATTGCATTCGCATTGCGCATACTTGTCATGAACGACGTTGCGATCGACCATAAGTTCAGTGAGTTAAGTATGGTTCCGCATGATCCGTATTATGTGTATGCGATCGCTGCAGCTATCGCCGCTATCGGATTCTCTATGATCTTCAATATTCAGCGCCGTCTGTTATGGGTTGTTGCCGTTGGAGGTATCATTGCCGTATGTACCCGCAACTTTGTAAACTTCGAACTGGGTTACGGTCCTGTGATCGGTTCGTTTATGGGTAGTTTCGTTGTCAGCGTGCTCGCAGTGAAAGCAGTCCACTGGTTTCATGTGCCTAATCACGTATTAACGATCCCGTCTGTTATTCCCATGATCCCGGGCGTCCTGATGTACCGCTCTTTATTAGCATTTATCAATCTGCATGGAGTGATCGGTGAGGTAACGAACGCCTTCTTCAACGGTATCAATTCCGCCCTTATCATTCTCTGTATATCGTTAGGTGTTGCTGTTCCTAATATCTTTGCCCGTCAATATATAGCCAAGGACCGGCAGCGACATCTACAAGAAGAATTGGAGAAACGCCGGCAACGTGGAAAATTCCTTGAATGGTAAAAATTTATTATTCCTAATATAAAAAATAAGAGGCTACCCCATACAATTTTGAGGTAGCCTCTTACATATATTAATATAGAAACGATTATAATAAACTGTTTTTTTAACAAAGGGAAACACTACAACGATTTCTCCTTCACTTTGCATTCAGCCCTAAAATAACCCATTATTGACAAATAGGAAGGGCCTTTACCACTCCGAATTGTTCCATATTTCAAAATGGTTGGTTCATTTCAAAACACAACACAAATTAGTTTAAAGTTTAACTAAGTGCAAAAAAGCCAAAAAAGTAATATCTTCGGGTTTCCGGCGGGTTGTTTTCGTAATATTGCAGCGTTGAAAAATAATTAGACGAGGAGAAAAAGAATTGTATGGGAGAAACAAAAGGTTATGTTTCGCAGGTTATCGGTCCGGTAGTGGATATTCACTTCGATAATGAAAAAGAAGAGAAAATCGTGTTACCACGCATCCACGATGCAATGGAGATAACCCGCCCCAATGGAAAAGTGCTGATTGTTGAAGTACAGCAGCATATTGGGGAAAACACAGTCCGTACAGTGGCTATGGACACGACGGACGGACTGCAGCGAGGAATGAAAGCCGTATCATGCGGTTCGCCCATTACCATGCCTGTTGGTGACCAGGTAAAAGGGCGTTTGATGAATGTGACCGGTGATTCGATCGACGGGATGGAAGAACTGGATCGTAAAGGAGCTCTTCCCATCCATCGTGAACCACCGAAGTTTGAGGATTTAACAACCAGTAAGGACGTCCTTTACACAGGTATTAAAGTGATCGATCTGCTGGAACCTTATTCCAAGGGTGGTAAAATCGGACTTTTCGGTGGTGCCGGCGTAGGTAAGACAGTTCTTATCATGGAACTGATCAATAACATTGCCAAGAAAAACAACGGATTCTCCGTTTTCGCCGGTGTAGGTGAACGTACCCGTGAAGGTAACGACCTGCTGCGCGAGATGATCCAGTCGAACGTGATCCGTTATGGCAAGGAATTTAAAGAAAGTATGGAAGCCGGTCATTGGGACCTGTCGAAGATAGACCATGAAGAACTGGCGAAATCGCAGGCTACCCTGGTATTCGGGCAGATGAACGAACCCCCGGGAGCACGTTCTTCGGTGGCCCTATCCGGTTTAACAATAGCCGAATCGTTCCGCGACCTGGCTCCGGAGGGCGAGACACGCGATATCCTGTTCTTTATCGATAATATCTTCCGTTTCACGCAAGCCGGTTCGGAAGTATCCGCCCTGTTGGGACGTATGCCGTCTGCCGTAGGTTATCAACCGACCCTGGCAACAGAAATGGGGGCTATGCAGGAACGCATCACTTCGACAAAGAAAGGTTCTATCACATCCGTACAGGCTGTGTATGTGCCCGCCGACGACTTGACAGACCCGGCTCCGGCAACCACCTTTACACACCTGGATGCAACCACCGTGTTGAGCCGTAAGATCACGGAGCTCGGTATCTACCCGGCTGTCGACCCGTTGGAATCGACTTCCCGTATCCTCGACCCGCTGGTTGTCGGCAAGGAACATTACGAAACAGCCCAGCGTGTAAAACAGATCCTCCAGCGTAACAAGGAATTGCAGGACATCATCTCAATCCTGGGTATGGAGGAACTTTCGGACGAGGACCGCCAGACGGTTAATCGCGCCCGCCGCGTACAACGCTTCCTGTCGCAGCCTTTCGCCGTGGCAGAACAGTTCACCGGCGTACCGGGTGTAATGGTCTCTATCGAAGATACGATCCGCGGATTCAATATGATCATGGACGGAGAGACAGACGATATCCCTGAACAGGCCTTCCTGAATGTAGGAACGATTGAAGATGTGATTGAAAAAGGAAAGAAACTGGCAGAACAAGCAAATTAATAAAGCATGGAACTGGAAATCATATCCCCCGACGGCATTTTATTCAAAGGAGAAACGAATTATGTATCCTTTCCGGGTACGGCAGGCTCGTTCGATGTGCTGCCTCATCACGCTCCGATGATAGCTGCCCTCGAAGCAGGGGCAATCCGGTACCAGGCAAATGGGAAAGAAGAACAACAGGAAATAAATATACAGAGCGGATTCGTCGAGATAAAAGACGATATCCTGTCCGTATGCATCGAATAAAAAAATACGATCATGAGCGGTAGATTAAGAATGAAGCTAATGGGCTTGACTACCTTTATTAATGTAGTTATCGGCGTCTCTTTGGGGGGGCTGTTATACACCATCTGGCCTTCGCACTATTATGAGTGGTATCCGTCAATACCGGTATTCTATTGGTTAAGCAGTATGTTGATGATCTTTTTTCTGGATCATGTAAAACGGAAACACGGAGATGTCACGGTGGTTACTTATATGGTAGTCCGGCTATGCAAGTTCACGCTCGCTTTGGTTTTCCTCTGGTTATATGCCAGATTGGTCGGACAAAACCTGAAAGCCTTTGGCTTTACGATGATGTTGTTCTATTTCATTTATCTTGTGCTGGAAACATATACATTGTATCTGTTTGAGAAAAAGAGAATGAAAAGTGAAAAGAAAGAAAAAGATGAGCAGAATAAAAAACAATAACCTGTTATGGTTTACCTTCTTGTTACTGGCGTGGATCAGCTTTCCGGCAAGTGCTGCCGCAGAAAGCAAACCGGGTGAGGTGGATGTGCAGGATATCGTTTTTTCTCACATCAAGGACGCTTATACCTGGCATATCACGGAATGGAACGGAAAGGAAATATCCATACCCCTTCCCATCCTGCTGAAAAGTGAAGAGCGCGGATGGGACCTGTTCCTCTCCTCGCATCTGCATCATGGAAATTTGCATCACAACTACTATATTGCAGAAGAAGGCGATCATGCGGGGAAGGTAGTGGAGAAAAACAGCAAAGGAGAAGAAGTCAAACCGCTGGACCTATCGCTGACCAAAAATGTCTGCGGCCTGTTGCTCAGTTGCGGGATACTGCTTTTCATCGTCCTTAGGACAGCCCGATGGTATAAGAAGCATCCGAATGAAGCTCCGGGCGGATTTACGGGATTGATGGAGATGGCGGTCATGTTCATCCACGAAGGAGTGGTGAAGGAAGGGATCGGAAAGGAATACAAACCTTTCTCCTCATACCTGCTGACGGTGTTCTTCTTTATCCTGATCAATAACCTGATCGGTATCATTCCGGTATTCCCCGGAGGTGCCAACATCACAGGTAATATTACGATCACCGCCGTACTGGCAGTTTGTACCTTCCTGGCAGTAAACTTGTTTGCTACCAAGGCGTACTGGAAAGAGATATTCTGGCCGAATGCCCCTATCTTCCTGAAACTGCCTTTGCCGATCATGCCCTTCGTGGAATTTTTCGGCGTATTCACAAAGCCGTTTGCCCTGATGATCCGTCTGTTTGCCAATATCATGGCAGGGCATACGATCATTCTGGCACTGACTTGCCTGATATTTATCACCGCCTCGATGGGGACAGCTATCAACGGCACGATGACAGTCGTTTCCGTATTGTTCACCGTGTTCATGAACTGCCTCGAACTGTTGGTGGCATGCTTGCAAGCCTATATATTCACCTTACTGTCCGCCAACTATATCGGACTGGCCAAGGTACGGGAATAAACAAACATATTATTAAAAACAAGGTTACTAATTCATTTAAAAGATTGAAACTATGTTATCAGCAATTTTATTACAAGCAGCAACAGCCGGTATGGGCATCGCAAAACTTGGAGCAACCGTAGGTGCAGGATTAGCCGCTATCGGCGCAGGTATCGGTATCGGACTGATTGGAAAAGGAGCAGTTGAAGGAATCAGCCGTCAGCCGTCGGCAGCCGGTGATATCCGTACATCCATGCTTATCATGGGTGCGTTGGTGGAAGGTGTCGCCCTGTTTGCGATCGTAGTATGTTTCTTAGGATTGTTCCAATAAAATAAAAGCGAACTATGTCATTGCTCACACCAGACGCAGGGCTTTTATTCTGGATGATCCTTTCTTTCGGAATCGTCTTTGTCATTCTTTCCAAGTATGGCTTTCCGGTCATTATCAAGGCCGTGGAACAACGGAAAGAATACATCGATCGTTCCCTTGAATCGGCTCGTCAGGCAAACGAACAGCTTGCCGGCATCCAGGCCGAAGGAGAAAAGATTCTTGCCCAGGCAAGAGAGCAGCAGAATACGATTCTGAAAGAAGCCCTGGTCGAAAAAGAACAGATTATCAGCGAAGCCCGGCAAAAGGCTTCGGCTGAAGCGCATATGCAACTGGAAGAGGCTACCCGGCGCATCCGGGAGGAAAAAGACAAAGCGATCCGCGAAGTCCGCACCGAGATAGCCGACCTGTCCGTTGCCATTGCAGAGAAAGTAATGAAAGAGGAGATCAGCCGCACGGATGAACAGGAAAAGATCATCAACGGGCTGCTCGACAATGTTTCGTTTAGTAAATCATAATATATGGATGTAGGTACAATCTCTTCCCGGTACGTCAAAGCACTCTTTTCACTGGCAAAAGACAAGCAACAGGAAACCCGGGTATATGATGATATGAAGATGCTGGCCGTCAGTTTCGAGCAGGAGCCGGGACTGAAAGCCGTACTGGATAACCCGATCTTTCCGGAAGAGGAAAAAGTGAAGTTGCTCAAAACGGCGGCCGGACTGGAAGTCTGCGAGCTGTTTATCCGCTTTATCCGCCTGGTACTTCAGCGCAAAAGAGAGAGCTTGCTACCGCTTATGGCATACATTTATATCCATATGTACCGGAAGGATAAAAAGATTACCCGGGTATTGTTCAAAACTCCCGTTCCGGTAGACGAAGCTACGCAGGAACATTTGAAGGAACGGCTGAAAAAGGAAACCGGCAATACCATCGAGTTCATGGGAGTGACGAGGCCGGAACTGATCGGAGGTTTCGTGCTACGTATCGGTAACTACCGGATAGATGCCAGCTATGCCCGGCAACTCCGGGAGATCAGGAATCAGCTAATCGAAAAAAATTAAAAAGTAAAACGTATGACAGACCAGATAAAAGTAAGTGAAGTTTCCGCCATATTACGCCAGCAGCTGGAAGGTATTCAAACCAGTATCCATCTGGAGGAGGTAGGTACCGTACTCCAAGTGAGCGACGGTGTGGCGCGTATCTACGGACTGGATAATGCCGAGGCCAACGAATTGCTACAGTTCGACAACGGTATGGAGGCTATCGTCATGAACCTGGAAGAAGACAATGTGGGTGCCGTACTGCTCGGACCGACCGACCAGGTGAAAGAAGGCGATACCGTAAAACGTACACGCCGTATCGCATCCATCAACGTAAACGAGAATATGATCGGACGTGTAATCGACCCGCTGGGAAACCCGATTGACGGGAAAGGGGAGATTACCGGTAAAAAATACCAGATGCCTCTGGAACGGAAAGCACCGGGCGTGATTTTCCGCCAGCCGGTAAACGAACCGTTGCAGACCGGAATCAAGGCTGTCGATGCCATGATCCCTATCGGACGCGGACAACGTGAGTTGATCATCGGCGACCGCCAGACGGGAAAGACGTCTATCGCCATCGACGCGATCATCAACCAGCGCAGTAATTACGAAGCCGGGAAACCCGTTTATTGTATATACGTTGCAATCGGGCAGAAAGGTTCGACCGTGGCTTCCCTGGTCAATACATTACAGGAAAAAGGGGCGATGGACTACACAATCGTAGTCAGCGCCACGGCTTCCGACCCGGCTGCCATGCAGTACTTCGCTCCTTTCGCCGGAGCGGCTATCGGTGAGTTCTTCCGCGACAGCGGACGCCATGCACTGGTCGTTTACGATGACTTGTCCAAACAGGCAGTAGCTTACCGTGAAGTATCTCTGATTCTTCGCCGTCCTTCCGGACGTGAAGCCTATCCGGGTGATATTTTCTATCTGCACTCCCGTTTGCTGGAACGTGCAGCCAAGATCATCAACCAGCAGGAAGTGGCAAGCGAAATGAATGACCTGCCGGAAAGCATGAAAGACCTTGTAAAAGGTGGCGGCTCCCTGACTGCCCTGCCGATCATCGAGACACAGGCCGGCGACGTTTCCGCCTATATCCCGACGAACGTGATCTCTATCACCGACGGACAGATATTCCTCGAAACAGACCTGTTCAACCAGGGTAACCGCCCGGCTATCAATGTGGGTATTTCCGTTTCCCGTGTAGGTGGTAACGCCCAGTTGAAAGCGATGAAGAAGGTGGCCGGTACACTGAAAATCGACCAGGCACAGTTCCGCGAACTGGAATCGTTCACTAAATTCGGCGGCGAAATGGATGCGGTTACGGCCTTCACGATCGATAAAGGACAAAAGAATACACAACTGTTGATACAGCCCCAATACAACCCGATGCCCGTGGAACAGCAAATTGCAATCCTGTACTGCGGTACACAAGGCTTGTTGAAGGAAGTTCCGTTGAATAAAGTACACGAATTTGAGAAGGCATTCCTTCAGACGTTGATCACCAATCATCAGAAGGATGTACTGGATGTACTGAAATCCGGCGTGATAAACGATGAAGTCCGTAATATCCTGGAAGAAACGGCAAAACAGTTGACAAGTGACAATTGACAGTTAATTGTCAACTATCAACCACCAACTGTCAACTGTCAACTATCAACTGTCAACTCAAAAACTATGTCATCACTGAAAGAAATAAAAGTTCGCCTTGCGTCGATCCGGAATACGCAGAAGATCACTTCAGCCATGAAGATGGTGTCTTCTGCCAAGCTGCATCATACGCAAACGATTATCGAACATTTGCTGGTATACGAGAACAAGCTGAGCGCCATATTGAGCGGGACCTTGTCTGCCGAGAATGATTTGAATTCACCTTATACAGCAGTGCGTAAGGTGAAACAAGTCGCTATTGTCGCTTTTTCATCCAATACCGGATTATGCGGTGTTTTCAATGCCAATGTTTGGAAAGAGCTGACTGCCCGCCTCCACCAATATGAGGCGGACAGTATCGCCGTACACATTTATCCGGTCGGAAAGAAAATAGCGGACGAGTTGCATAAAGCAGGTTACCAGACAGACGACAGCTTCCTGACAATCGGTGATAAACCGGTTTACGAAGATGCGGCACGGCTGGCTACAGCATTGATGGACTTATATACTACCGGGCAGGCAGACCGGGTAGAACTGCTTTATCATCATTTCAAGAATATGGCAGAGCAGGTGCTGACTGAAAAAACGTTCCTGCCGGTCACCTTACCGGAGACAGACCCGGCAAAGGAATCGCTGAATTATATCCTGGAACCGTCGGCAGAGCAACTACTGGCTTTGCTATTGCCCAAAGTTCTCCACTTGCATATCTACACGACTTTGCTCGACACCGTCACGGCTGAACATGCCGCCCGCATGCTCGCCATGCAGACGGCCAACGACAATGCCAACGACCTGATCCAGGAACTGACATTGCAATACAATAAAACCCGCCAGCAGGCAATCACAAACGAATTGCTGGATATTATGGGCGGGAGTGGTCAATAATCTTCTACTTATAATGATTGAAGCCCCGGCGAATCACTTCGGCGGGGCTTCCGGCTTTAAAATTATTATTGAACAATTTTCTAACAACCAAATCTATTAAATTTAGCAGAAGAATAATATCATTAATTGGGCAGTCAGTACGCGCAGGAACATGGTCAACGGATAAACCGTCGCATATCCGACTGCTGGAGCGTCGTTGCCTGCCGTTGCATTCGCATAAGCCAACGCAGGAGGGTCGGTCGTACTACCGGCCAGCAATCCCATCAGCGTAAAATAATTCAGTTTGAAGAAATACCTGCCGGCAAAACCGATGATCAGCAACGGTAACATCGTTATAATAAAACCGTAACCGATCCAGGCAACTCCCCCTTTATTGACAATCGTATCCACGAATCCGTCTCCGGCACTCAATCCGACACAAGCAAGGAACATGGTTATACCGATCTCCCTCAGCATCAGGTTGGCACTCTGGGTCGTATAAGTAACCAACTTGTAACGATATCCGAAGCGGCTCAATAGAATAGAAACCACCAGCGGACCACCCGCCAGACCTAGTTTGATCGGTTGCGGGATTCCCGGGACAGTGAATGGGATACTACCCAGAATAATACCCAAAGCGATACCGATAAAAATAGGGATCAGGTTAGGTTCATTCAAACGCTTCATCGAATTACCCAATATCGTACTCACCTTATCGACAGCCAGTTCACTACCGACCACCGTTACGCGGTCGCCCACCTGCAATTGCAGTCCCTGAGTAGCCACCAGTTCGACTCCGGCACGGTTTACACGCGTCACATTGATACCGTGCAAACGCCGTAACTGCAAATCACCCAGACGGGAACCAGTCAGTTCCGGTTTGGTAACCAGAATACGACGGCTCACAAAAGCACTTTCAGCAGGGATCCACTGTTTACGGTCCATTTCTATTTCGGGACCGACAAAAGTTTTTATAGTCTCTGCGTCATGCTCTGTTGTGATCACAAATATCTTATCATCCTCATCCAGAATCGTATTGCCGGTCACGATCTCGACTTTATTGCTCTTCTTCCGCCAGATACGGGATATCACATATTGCCGGTGTTCGAGAAAAGCGCCGAGTTCCATCACCTTCCGTCCGAAAAGTGCGGGATTCTTCACGACAAGCGATATGGGAGTCGCTTCACTGTTATGCACATCGTTCTCCGCTTCCAGTTGTTCTGTCTCTTTCTCAAAACTGATATGAAAAATGTAGCGGACAAACAACATGGAAAGGATAATACCGACAACCCCCAGCGGATAAGCAACAGCATATCCCAGCGCGATCGTTTCATTCGATGTACCCGTCATATCGGTAAAAGCCTGTTGGGCCGCACCCAAACCGGGTGTATTTGTTACCGCTCCCGACAAAATACCGACCATTGTCGGCATGGGAATATCCGTTATGAAATGAATGACCAACGCCGTTACAACGCCGAGGAAAACAATTCCGCAAGCCAACCCGTTCAATGTCATTCCCCCCTTTTTGAACGAAGAGAAAAAACCGGGACCGACCTGCATACCGACAGAATAAACGAACAGGATCAACCCGAACTCCTTGAAGAAATGGATCACGGCTGGATTAATGGTAAAACCGAAATGTCCCAGTAAGATACCGACAAACAACACCAGGGTTATACCCAATGAGATACCGAATACCTTGATCTTGCCTAACTGGATTCCCACAGCGATCACCAGCGATAACAAAAGAATAGAATGCCCTATTCCCTCTCCCCACAGCAGTTCACTTATCCACTCCATAATTATTTATTTTTCAGATATGCAGATGAAATATCAAAAGCATAAAAATTATCCTTTACATGCTGAACACATGAAGGGCACAGGCAATCCTTATAATAGACCCTGATAAAAACCTGCTGGCATTGATCCAGATCGGTAAATACATGCTGATCCTCCGGCGAAAAGCCGTCACAACCTGATAACTTCGCGCCGCAACGCGCACAAAGCTTCTCCATAAATGTTACCTCCTTAAACGATAAATATTCTTTTCGAACTACTTTTCTAACCCACGAGAAAAACAGCCTTTAATGAACGGCAGGTCTTCTGACTGACTCCCATCCTGAAGCCTTCCCGACGCAATAGTTGACAGTTGACAGATAACAGTTGACAGATAAAATACTGACAGAAAAACTGTCAACTGTCAACTCTCCACTGTCAACTGAATCGTCAGTGGCATTAGTTGTTTTCAGAATGTTGAACGGAGCTTCACAGCAGCGGGACTGTCCGGGATTTACACCCGATTCCCTTTTAATCCACATCATCCGACCAGACGATACGGAACCAATTCGACGGCAAAACTACAAAATAAAAAGATATAACAACTATTTAATCATAAGTTTTTTACAATAAAAAATCCCTGCCAGCCTCACGGTCGACAGGGATTGCCATTCATAAATTCTAACAACAAAATCAAATCGTTATAATGGCATATTGCCATGTTTCTTCGGCGGATTGCTCTGGCTCTTGTTCTTTGCCATCTCCAGCGCCTGTATCAGTTTGAAGCGAGTCTGCCTCGGCATGATAATCTCATCGATAAATCCTTGTTCGGCTGCCCGGTAAGGATTGGAGAATTGCTCGGTATACTCTTTCATTGCCTGTTCTTTTTCTTCGCCGGTTGCTTTCCGGTACAGGATATTCACAGCACCTTCAGCTCCCATCACGGCGATTTCAGCCATCGGATAGGCCAGGTTTATATCGGCTCCGGTCGGTTTGCTCGACATCACGATATAAGCACCGCCATAGGCTTTCCGGGTGATCAGCGTGATCTTGGGAACGGTCGCTTCCGCATAAGCATACACGATCTTGGCGCCGTGGCGGATAATACCGTCATGTTCCTGCTGGCAACCGGGCAAAAATCCCGGAACATCTTCAAATGTGATCAACGGGATGTTGAAGCAATCGCAGAAGCGGATAAAGCGTGCCGCCTTATCGGAAGCATCGATATCCAACACGCCTGCCAGAAATGCCGGTTGATTGGCAACGATACCTACCGAACGTCCGCCCAAACGGGCGAAACCGACTACGATATTCTTTGCAAAATGAGGCATTACCTCGAAGAAATAATGATTATCGACAACAGGTTCTATGATATCTTTGATATCGTAAGGCACATTCGGATCATCCGGGATCACCTGTTGCAAAGCTTCATCTTCACGCCGGACATCGTCGGAACAGGAAACGACCGGTGCATCCTCCATATTATTTGAAGGAAGGAAACTCAGCAATTCACGAATACTCATCAATGTTTCCTCTTCCGTATCGCACATAAAATGGGTGACACCGCTCTTACTGCTATGCGTATAGGCACCTCCCAGTTCTTCCTTCCCCACTTCCTCATGAGTGACCGCCTTGACTACATCCGGTCCGGTAATGAACATGTGGCTTTTATCCTTTACCATAAAGATAAAATCGGTCAATGCCGGAGAATAACAGGCCCCACCGGCACAAGGTCCCAGAATAGCCGAGATCTGAGGAACGACACCCGAGGCCATCGTATTCTGATAAAAAATAGAAGCATATCCGGCCAGGCTGTTCACACCTTCCTGGATACGGGCTCCTCCCGAATCGTTCAGGGCAATGACCGGTGAACCGCTTTTCAGTGCCAGTTGCTGAACTTTCACTATCTTGGCGGCATTCGTCGCGCTCAACGTACCTCCGTAGGCTGTAAAGTCGTAGGCATAGACAAAGACTTGCCGTCCGTCTACTTTACCGTAGCCGGATACGATCCCGTCGCCGGGGATTTTATTCTTATCCATGCCGAAATTCGTACAGCGGTGAACCACAAATTTATCCAATTCGTTGAACGTCCCTTTATCCAGCAACATATCGATCCGTTCGCGGGCTGTCATCCGGCCGGATTCATGCTGCTTTTCGATACGGGTAATACCACCTCCCTGCGAAGCTGTCTTATCCAGTTCTTCAAAGGTCTTATACAACTGTTCCTTTCCCATTTTATTCTTCTTTATCTGTTATTACGTCCAGCGACAGAAGAACCTGGTTGCTTGCTACCGAATCTCCTTCTTTGACCAATACCTCACGTACCGTACAGGCTGAACTTACCTTATAATTACTCTGCATTTTCATCGCCTCTATCACGATGACGATATCACCGGCTTCCAGACGGTCGCCTTTCTCCACCAACACCTTCACGACTTTTCCGGGCATAGGAGAAACGATCTTGTTATCCTGCCGTTCTTCGCTGCTCTTACGCATACGCAGATATTTCATCTGTGTATCGACAATATCGACGGCATAAGACAGGAAATGTGTATTCACCGTATAACTTTTGCCTCCTTCTCCCCGGATCAGTTCGGCATTATACGAATTACCGTTGTGCAAAATAGAGCAGGCACCGTTCTCGGCCATCATAATATCGACTTCATAAGGGACACCGTCTATCGTCAACTGCACCTTATTCCCTTCCTTGCTGACCAGCGATACATCCGCCACTCTTTTTCCTATATGTATTTCCATAATGAATAATTTTCTAATATGCTAATGAACCAATTATTAAATGCGCAAGACGCCTTTCTGAAGACCGAACTCACGCCAGCGGCTGATAGGACGGTTATCCGACGCCAACCCCGACTTGTTTTCCTCCAGGTTGATCAGATAATCGATATAGGCAGCGATCATAGCCACATTCTCGGTTTCCGTACCACTCTCACTTACCGGATGCTGTAATTGTTCCGCATTTTTCGCAATAAAAGAAGTATCATATTTCCCCTGTACAAAATCAGTCGTATCCATGATCCGGCGCAGATAGCTGATATTGGTTTTCAATCCGGTGATCTTGTATTCGTGCAGTACACGCCGCATACGTTCGATTGCATACTGGCGGTTGGTCGCCCATACGATCAGTTTGCCGATCATCGGGTCGTAATAAACCGGTATCTCATATCCTTCGTACACATAACTGTCCACACGGACACCGATACCGTTCGGTTCCGTCAGTTGCCTGATCACACCGGGAGACGGCATAAATCCGGCTTCGGTATCTTCCGCACAGATACGGCATTCGATAGCATGGCCACGCTGGGCTATCTCTTCCTGACGGATATGGAGCGGCTCATCGTTAGCCACCCGGATCTGTTCTTTTACCAGGTCGACACCCAATACTTCTTCCGTGATAGGATGCTCCACCTGTAGGCGGGTATTCATTTCCAGGAAATAAAAATTCCGATGTTTGTCCACCAGAAATTCGATGGTACCTGCACCGGAATAATGAACGGCCTTTGCCGCAGCAACAGCTTTCTCTCCCATATCTTTCCGCAATTCAGCCGTAATAAACGGTGACGGGCTTTCTTCTACGATCTTCTGGTTACGCCGTTGTACCGAACATTCACGTTCGCAGAGATGGATCACGTTCCCGTGATTATCGCCCAGAATCTGAAATTCGATATGATGGGGCTCTTCCACAAACTTCTCCAGATAAACAGTATCGTCTCCAAAAGAAGAAAGAGATTCCGAACGGGCGGAATTATAGGCTTCCACCACCTCTTCCTCTTTATAAATAAGCCGCATCCCTTTTCCACCGCCGCCCATCGATGCTTTCAGCATCACAGGAAAACCGATCTCCTTACAAACCCGAACTGCTTCTTCCGCACTCTGCAACGGCTGCTGTGTTCCGGGAACTACCGGTACGCCGGCTTCGATCATACGTTTGCGGGCAGAGATCTTATCTCCCATCGCTTCCATCGTTTCAGGAGCCGGGCCGATAAAAATGATCCCTTCTTCCTTACATCTCCGGGCAAAAGCGGCATTCTCCGAAAGAAAGCCATAACCGGGGTGAACAGCATCTGCCTTATGAAGTTTGGCTGCCTGAATAATTTTTTCAATATCCAGATAACTCCCTTTGGAGGCCGCAGGGCCTATCAGGCAAGCTTCATCGGCATAAAGCACGTGCCGGGCGGCCCGGTCGGCTTCCGAAAATACAGCCACAGACTGTATTCCCATCTCCCGGCAGGAGCGCATCACACGCACCGCGATCTCACCACGATTTGCGATCAATATTTTCCGTATCATATCAATGCTTTAAATGTTTATAGCGGGGATTCACCTCGCAGGCATAGAAATATTTCTTTATCTCATTCAAACAGGAATTGCATAAGCATCCCGGATAATGCATCTTTACATAAGCAAGCTGGAGCTCATCCAATTTCACAGGTGCACAATGACAGGCAGAGATATCGTCTACCCGGCATACAAAGGAGACCCCACAACGCGGACAATCTTTCTCCATAATCTGATAATTTTTGAAATAAACAATCTTTTCGAACCCGTATCCTAACCCACGAGGACATGAGCCTTTAATGAATGGCAGGTCTTCTGACTGACTCCCATTCTGAAGCCTTCCCGACGGAAAGTTGATAGTTGACATGTGACAGTTGACAGATAAATACGGACAGAAAAACTGTCTACTGTCAACTTTCCACTGTCAACTGAATCGTCAGTGGCATTAGTTGTTTTCAGAATGTTGAACGGAGCTTCACAGCAGCGGGACTGTCCGGGATTTACACCCGATTCCCTTTTAATCTGTATCACCCGACCAGATAATACAGAACCGATTCGGCGGCAAATGTAGAGAAAATATTACACATTTTACTCCAAATTGTGCATATTTTTTATTGGGACACATAAGAGGCTGATAATGCAATGGTTAGAAGAGAGCTCACACTCAACTATCCTTTTTGGAAAACATTTTCAACACAGAAAATCTAAAAGTTTTCCACTTTTCTTTATTTCATATCTAACAATCAGTAGATTGACATAATTTAACTCGTTAAAAGTTTTCCAAAAAGAACACCATATACAGTTTAAGTATACCTTTGTTGGAGTAAAAACAACATAAATATATTATCAATTTTATCATGATACAAACAGTTATCAAACGGGATGGACGTATCGTCGGATTTAATGAGGAGAAGATAGTAACAGCGATACGAAAAGCCATGCTGCATACAGAAAATGGGGAGGATTTGCAGCTGATCCGCCAGATTACGGATCATATTTCATTCAAAGGAGAACCGCAAATGACAGTCGAAGCGATACAGGATGCAGTCGAACTGGAACTAATGAACAGTAGCCGTAAGGACGTTGCACAGAAATATATCGCTTACCGTAACCAGCGCAGTGTTGCCCGTAAAGCTAAAACACGCGATATGTTCCTGGAGATTATCAACATCAAATCGAACGATATCACGCGCGAAAATGCCAATATGAATGCAGATACTCCTGCAGGCATGATGATGAAATTCTCCAGTGAAACCACCAAACCGTTCGTCGACGATTACCTGTTGAGTGAAGAGGTAAAAGAGGCCGTTGCAAACAACTACCTGCACATTCATGATAAAGATTATTACCCGACCAAGAGCCTGACATGCGTTCAGCATCCGCTGGACCGCATCCTTAAATATGGATTCTCTGCCGGACATGGCGAATCACGCCCGGCAAAACGCATCGAGACAGCCAGCATCCTGGGCTGCATCTCCCTGGAAACAGCTCAGAACGAAATGCACGGCGGACAGGCTATCCCCGCTTTCGACTTCTATCTGGCTCCTTACGTACGTAACAGCTTTATTGAAGAGATCAAGAACCTGGAAGACCTGAACGGCGTGGATTACTCACATCTGTATAATAAAGAACTGGACGACTATGTAACGCGTCCGCTGGATGGCCTGAGCGGTGACAAACGGATCATACAGCATGCTATTAATAAAACTGTCAGCCGTGTCCATCAGTCGATGGAAGCTTTCATTCACAATATGAACACCATTCATTCACGCGGTGGCAACCAGGTGGTGTTCAGCTCTATCAACTACGGTACGGATACTTCAGCCGAAGGGCGTTGCATCATTCGTGAGATATTGAAAAGTACTTATCGTGGTGTCGGCAACGGCGAAACGGCTATCTTCCCGATCCAGATATGGAAAAAGAAACGTGGCGTCAGCTATCTGCCGGAAGACCGCAACTATGACTTGTACGAACTGGCATGCAAAGTGACTGCCCGCCGTTTCTTCCCGAACTTCCTGAACCTGGATGCTACATTCAACCAGCATGAAGACTGGAAAGCGGACGACCCACAACGCTATATGTATGAGGTAGCAACAATGGGATGCCGTACCCGCGTATTCGAGAATCGCTTTGGACCGAAGACTTCTATCGGACGCGGAAACATTTCTTTCTCGACTATCAACATCGTACGCCTGGCTATCGAATGTATGGATATCGAAGATAAAGAACTCCGCACCGCACGCTTCTTTGCCAAGCTGGACGAAATGCTGGAAATTACTGCACGCCAGTTGCATGAGCGTATGGAATTCCAGAAAACAGCTTATGCCAAACAGTTCCCGTTGCTGATGACTTCACTTTGGCTGGGTAGCGAAAAGTTAAAACCGACAGATACGATCGCTCCGGTTATCAACCAGGGAACACTGGGTATCGGATTCATCGGACTGGCTGAATGTCTGGTTGCCCTGACCGGCAAACATCATGGCGAAGACGCGGCTTCACAGGAGCTAGGTCTGAAAATTATCACTTATATGCGCGACCGCGTAAATCAGTTCTCGGAACGATATCAGCATAATTACAGTGTGCTGGCAACTCCGGCCGAAGGTCTTTCCGGCAAATTCACGGCACGCGACCGCAAGAAATTCGGTATATTACCCGGCATAACCGACCGTGAGTATTATACCAACTCCAACCATGTTCCGGTATATTACAAATGCAGTGCCCGTCATAAAGCAGAAGTAGAAGCTCCTTACCACGCATTAACAGGTGGCGGTCATATCTTCTATGTCGAAATAGACGGCGATGCAACCCACAACCCGGAAGTGATCATGAAAGTGGTCGACATGATGGACAAATATAATATCGGATACGGCTCGGTAAACCATAACCGTAACCGTTGCCTGGAATGCGGCTATGAAAATGCAGATGCTCACATGGAAGAATGTCCGAAGTGCGGCAGCAAGCATTTGGATAAGTTGCAGCGCATCACCGGTTACCTGGTAGGAACAACCGACCGCTGGAATAATGCCAAATTAGCGGAACTAAATGACAGAATTATTCATAATTAGAAATATTTGAGCTATATATATTCGGTTTGTATTAAGGAACGCAGATGACGCAGACGAGCGCAGATAAACACAGATAATATATTGTTTTAAAGAAAATAAAAAGTCTGCGAGCGTCTGCGTATTCTGCGTCATCTGCGTCCCCTAATACGATCTGAATAGGTTCAATTTTGATAAGGACCGAAACAATATTTTCTTGTAAATAATAA
>NZ_QUHH01000015.1:42882-162210 GCF_003479515.1 Parabacteroides sp. AF14-59
GACCGAAACAATATTTTCTTGTAAATAATAAAAATACGATGTTATCGATTATTGACATAATAGAGGATACAACTGTAGACGGTCCGGGATTCCGGACTGCTATCTACGCTGCCGGATGCCCGAACCAATGCCCGGGCTGCCACAATCCGGAATCATGGGATATAAAGAAAGGCAAGCCAACCCCGACGGAAGAGATTTTGGAAAAAGTCCTGGCAGACGACTTCGCCGACGTTACTTTCAGCGGTGGCGATCCGATGTTTCAACCGGAAGGCTTTACCAAGCTGGCACGTGCCATCAAAGAAAAGAGCCGGAAAAATATCTGGTGCTATACGGGTTATCAATTTGAGAGATTATTACAAAACCCCAAACAGGCCGAACTGCTTCAATATATCGACGTATTGGTAGACGGAAAATTCAAACAATCTCTGCACGACGAAAGTCTTTTGTTCCGTGGCAGCAGCAACCAGAGATTGATCGATGTAAAGAAATCGCTGAAAGAGAAAAAAGTAGTTTTCTATAATTACAATCCATTTATCATTTAGCGATAGGTTATTCTATTTACAGAAAACAGATTATAACAAAATGATTCAAAATCCATCTTTCTAATATTAATATGTTTTATATTTAATAAAATGAATAACAGCAGTGCTTTCCTAAATAACACTTCCAAGAGATTTTAAGTTACAATAATTAACATATATCTCCGCAAATCATTTCCTAAAACTTATTTTAAAGAAATTGCCACTTCGTTTAAAACGAATTTTTTTTGTTTTAAATGAAGTGACGATCCATTTAAGACGAAAAAAGCGTTAAAATAAGTTATACAAAAGAGGAGTCGATACCTTTTCAGGCTTGATTTAGATGTTTTTTAGCAGTTTATCACTTCCAGAACACCTAAAAAGCAGGCAAGAGATGAAATAGCACAAACAACAGGAATATCTATTTCAAGAAACAAACAGACACAATAATCCAGTAAATATTATCTACGCGATATCATATTCCGCAATACCCCATTCTCTTTGACAAACTAAAACCTTCTGAGAATCCTATAAAACTCATCCATCCCATCACCTTTCCGGCACAATCGTTCCATACATCTACTAAAATAACATTTTGACATTCTTGGATCAAATCATCCTGCATGCAAACAATATTCTAGAACGGTTATCCTGTACTTCAAAACAATACCAAAAAGATTTTTTAATAAATAAATAGCATTTATATTCAAAAATACTTTACTACTTTTGCATCGGATTAAGGTGAATCACGAAGCATTCTGCTGGTGATGAGAGGGAATCCGGTGCAAATCCGGAACAATGCCCGTTGCTGTAATCCCGTTCCGGCACTTGCCGGAAATGCTTGCAACTCCATGCCACTGACGATTCAGTTGACAGTGGAAAGTTGACAATTGACAGTTTTTCTGTCCGCATTTTATCTGTCAACTATCACATGTCAACTATCAACTATACCGTCGGGAAGGCCTTGCAAAGCCGGGAAAGTCAGAAAACCTGCCTGATCAATTATATTTATGCTCTCGGGATAAAGGGCAGAAGATTAACAAGGCAGAATTTCTATACAAAATTCTTCCATTTTATATGCTTACTTATATGAGACTGAAAGGTATTGCTATGTCTTTACTTTCGGTGTGCGTGTTTACACCTGCAACCAGCTTTGCAGAGAGTCAGACTGTCAATACACCGGAAAAAGAACAGGTACAAACCGGAATTTGTGTATTAACCGGTAGAATTATCGATTCCGAAACAGGAGAAGGTATACCTATGGCTACGATTAATGTTCCGGGAACATTAATCGGTACTGCCTGCGACGCAGGCGGCCGTTTCCGCATAGAATTGATCGAAGGTAAAAGTTACAACCTGCTGGTCCGTTCGACCGGCTACATGGAACAAACCATCAAGTTCAATGCCAACGGAGCGCAAAAAGAAATGGATATCCAGATGAATGCCGGGATATTCGATCTGAATGAGGTGGTTGTAACCGGAACACGGACAGAGAAACTCATCAAAAACTCCCCGGTACTGACTAAACTAATCCCGGCATCTCAACTACAGCGAAATGACTTTGAAAATATTATGGATGCACTGGAGTTTTCCATTCCGGGATTGCAATTCAACAGCGATCCGCGAGGGGACAATATCCGTATCCAGGGATTGGAAAACAAATATATCCTGATTTTGGTCGATGGTGAACGCCTATCTACCACCCCAGGTGGTCCGATCGACTTTGAACGCTTGAGTACTTCCAATATCAAACAGATAGAAGTTGTCAAAGGAGCTGCTTCGGCCTTGTATGGATCAAGTGCAATCGGCATGATTATCAACATCATAACAAAGACTCCCGAACGTCCGGCCGAAGGATGGGCCAAAGTACGCTATTCACGCTACAATGAACTATTGATGGATGCCGCTTTCGGAACAAAATATAAAAATTTCACTTCGCAAACATTATTCAACCGTAACTCGACAGACGGTTACGACCTGACACCCGAGACACCGTCAAACTATACCCAGAACCCATCCGCCAATATGACCATATCCGAGAAACTGGGTTGGGAACATAACGACACCAAACTGAATGCAGCAGCCGATTTCTTCCTTAACGAAGAGAAGAATCCGAAGCTAAGCAACGAAGTGACACATTATAAGAGTTTCAACAAAACATTTCGCGCCGGACTCGAACAAAAACTGGGAGAAAAGAACATGTTGAAAGCCATCTATTATGGCGACTTTTACATCCGGCGAACGGTCTTTGAAAAACTGGATTCGGTTGGAAAGAACGCTAGTTCGAATGTACAAACCCTACGTCTGACTGACATTTATAACCCGCTCGATAATCTGCAAGGAATAGCCGGAGTTGAATTCAACTGGAACAAGGATTATAATATCATGCAATACGGAGAAAAGATGAAAACCCGAAAAGTAAACGATATCAACGGATTCGTACAGCTGGACTGGAAAATCATTCCCCAACTCGATATTATCGGTGGTTTCCGTTATACACATCACTCTGTATTCGGAAATGCTTACACCCCCAAAGTCAACGTCATGTATTCACCCGGTAATCTTCGTCTACGCGCCGGATATAGCAAAGGTTTTAAAGCGCCCGATGCAACTGAACTATTTTCCGACTTTCAGATGGGTTCCGTTTCCCACAATATCGGTAATCCGGACCTGAAAGCCGAACATTCAAATTATTACTCTTTCTCTGCAGAATATACTTTCAACAAACTGAATATCAGTGGGGAAATCTATCAGAACGATATCAAAGACAAAATACAGTCGTATAACGTTATCGTAGAATTACCCAACGGAGGTGAAGAAGCCCAGTTACGATACAGAAATGTGGATAACGCCCGCATCCGTGGTGCGGAAATCTCTGTCACTTATAAACCGTTCCGATGGGTGAATCTGCAAGGTACTTACGACTTTACGGATGCACAGGATAAGGCAACGGGCTTGCAGCTGACCGGGAACACTAAGCACTCACTGAGTTGTAACGCGATGTTCCTGTTCGATGTATTCAAACGGGAAGCCTCGGTATCCGTTGCCGGACGATGGACATCAAAGAAAATCAACTTCCGCGAAAAGACCGTGACCGATCCTGAAACAGGAGAAACGATCCAGCAAATGGTAGACAGTCCGCAAGACGCATACAGTCTGTGGAAACTGACCGTACAGTATAGTATCTGGAAACATAAATATATGAATTTGCTGTTAACAGCCGGTGTACAGAATATCTTCAACTACACCGATCCGGTCAACTATACGACATACGATCCTGGACGTCGCGCATTCGGTTCCGTCATCTTTAAATTCTGATAGCGATTTATGAACATTATAATTATTAATCATTTTATGAAAACTAACAAATTAAATTTTGCAGTATTTGGTCTGAAACAGATCATGGTACTCGTTGCATTGTGTTTACTTTCTACTGGTTTTGTGGCTTGTGGCGATGATGATAAAGATGAACCGGAAATCCCGGCAGAAGCTAAATCATTCTCTTTTATTAACAATAGCACAGCAGCTAACGACTGGGTTTACTTTTCTTTTGCGAAAGGTGACAGTGTAGTGATTGACAAAGCAAATGCAGCTAAAGACCAAACTTGGGACATCGCTTTCCAGCGCTACTACATACGCACAAACAGTGGAACTTCCGGTCAAGGCCAAGGTGGTGCTTTAGACTCTAAAGAAACTGTATTCGATAAAGTAACAGTTGTTCCTACAAGTGGATTTATTGTTGATTCAGAAGCAGATATAATGACAGCAGTAATGGGTAAATTTGAAAAAGGTTCTGTCAATACAGCTTTTCAGGTTTTAAACCAGCCTGTTTGGGCATGGTTCAACGCTCCTGTACCTGGTGATATGCAATGGCACTATAACAAAAATGTGTTTATTATTAAGACTGCCGATGGCAAGAATTATGCTAAAATAATCATGCAAAAATACAAAAGCGATGACAATAAATCCGGACATATCACTTTTGACTACGTATATCCGTTTAAATAACAATTAGTTAATCAATGCGAAGGAAGGGAGATACATCAGACACACATTCACTCTTTCCAGTCTCCCTTCCCTTTGCTTATTTTTTTATAATATGTCTGTTATTCAATTCCTCCGTCAACACAAATCCGCGGGATGGAAAGCCGGGCTGGCACTTTTGCTGGTACTCGGCTTGTATGCTTTTTATAGCCTGCTGTTATCCCCCACTAAAATTGCATTGGTAAACTTTCCGTCTTACCAGGTTTCCAACATTGCAATGGCAAGCGACAGCCGCTTGATAAAAGTGAAAGAGGTCAAGGCTGAAGATGCGTCGTCGCTCAAAGGCTACGATGCGATCCTGCTGTTCGGTCCGGGTTTGCGACTGACGGAAGAACAGACGGAAAATATCGATGCTGCCGGGAAAAAAGGAACCGCTGTATATACCTTTGTCTTTTCATCCGGCTCCATCAGCAATCACAATGTCGACAGCCTGCAACAGGAACAACTCGATATTTATTATAATAACCGGAGCCGTATGAACTACCGGAATATGTTGCATTATATCCGTAGCACCTTCGACAGCCGGAAACTATTCCAAACAAAAGCCGACGAACCGATACTGATCCCATCCGACATTTTCTTCCACCTGGAAGACGGCGTATTCTACCGGACTGCCGACGAACTGACCAACCACCTGCGTGAAAAGAAAATATACAAGGAAGATGCCCCTCGCATTGCCTTTGTTTCAGGTATGACCTCCCCCTTGGAAGGCAACCGAAGCTATATCGACAGTCTGATCACCCGCCTGACAGATGCCGGTTTCAATGTGTACCCGATCGCATCAGCCGCCAAACGGCAGCAATTGATGGAAAGTGTTCATCCGGATGCCGTCATTTATCTGCCGATGGGACGATTGGGAGGTGATAAAACCGTTCAATGGCTGACAGAAAACAATATTCCGCTTTTCTGTCCGCTCTCTATCATGTTAAGCCGCGATGAATGGCTGAGCGATGATAAGAACAAAGGGGTAACCGGCGGTTACCTGACAGCCCGTATCGTACTCCCGGAAATAGACGGAGGTATCGATCCGCTGGTAATCTCCACGCAGAACCAGCACGAGAACGGCTATTTTATGTTCGATGCAGAAAGTGAGCGCCTGGACAATTTCACCCAAAACGTAAAGAACTATCTGCAACTGCGCAAGAAACCGAACAAAGATAAACGGGTGGCTATCTGCTACTTCAAAGCGGCTGGCCAGGCATCGCTCGTCGCTGCCGGACTGGAAGTGGCCCCTTCCCTTTATGAACTGCTGAAACGACTGAAACAGGAAGGATATACGGTAAACGGACTGCCCGATACTTTTGAAGGTTTCAGCCAACTATTGAAGAAACAGGGGGCTGTACTCGGAGCCTATGCCAAAGGGGCACAGGATGATTTCATGAAAAATGGTAATCCGCTATGGGTAAGCAAAAGCACTTATGAAAAATGGGCCGCCCATACGCTCGTCCCGGAAAAATACAAGGAAGTAGTCGACAAATACGGGGAAGCCCCGGGAGACTATCTGAGTGCAACGCATGACGGAGAAGAATCACTGGCCATTGCCCGCCTGCAATTCGGAAATGTAGTCCTGTTCCCTCAACCGCATGCCGCTGAAGGTAACGATGAGTTCCATATCGTACACGGAGCCAGCGTTGCCCCGCCACATGCCTATCTCGCCCCTTATCTATGGGTTCAGAATGAATTCAAGACCGATGCCCTCATCCATTTCGGCACGCACGGCAGCCTGGAATTCACCCCGGGTAAACAAGCCGGATTATCCAACAGGGATTGGCCGGATTGCCTGATAGGCAGCCTCCCCCATTTCTATTATTACAGTATTGCCAATGTGGGCGAAGCGATCATCGCCAAACGCCGCACGCATGCCGCCATGTTATCCCACTTAACACCTCCTTTCATGGAAAGCCGCACACGGGATCGTTTCTCCGGCTTGTTCAAAGATATCGATGATTGGTACCAGGCCCCTGAAAACAAACAACCGGAAATAGGATTACGGATAAAAGCTGCCGTTCTGAAACTCGGACTGCAAAGGGACCTGCAACTTGATAGCATAGCAGGTAAACCTTATACAGCGGAAGAGATCGAGCGAATTGAAAACTTCGCAGAAGAGATCTCCAACGAAAAAATGACCGGACGCCTTTATACGCTCGGACAGCCATACGGCAAGGAAGATATCGAATCGACAGTCATCGCCATGTCGGCCGATCCGCTCGCATACAGCCTTGCACGTTTAGACGCATTGAATAATAAAATCACCCGGAAACAATTGGAGAACAATACTTATATCTCCCGTCATTATCTGGCTCCGGTCAAGGCCAGATTAAAACAACTGCTTGCCTCCCGCGAACAAAACCCGGACCGGCTGATGTTGGAGTTTGCGGGTCTGAGCCGTGCCGACCTGATGAAAGCACGCGCCACGGATATGGCAGTCAATCCCCGTCAGCTATCCATGAGCGAAATGATGGCAATGGCGGCAGGAGAAGATAACGGTAGTTCTGGAAAAGATAATTCCGATGATAACGGAGGGATGAAAATGCCTGCCGGAATGCCGAAAGTAGGTAAAATGCCGGATTGGGTAAAGAAACGGATCGAAGCACGCAAGAAAGCAAAAAAAGAGGGAAAACAGGCAGTCTTGCCGGAAGTACCCCAAGAGGAAAAAGACTTTTCTTTTGCCGTATTGGAAATTGAACGTACATTGAAAAATGTAATCAACTACAAACAATTGCTCGAAGCGTCTCCCGAATCGGAACTACAGAGCATACTGCATGCACTGGACGGCGGATATATTGCTCCCAGTCCCGGCGGCGATGTAATTCTTTCCCCCAATACGCTGCCAACCGGACGGAATATGTTTTCCATCAATGCCGAAGCGACGCCGAGCACACGTGCCTGGGATAATGGCAAGCTATTGGCAGAAACGACACTGAAAACTTATTTCAAGAAACATGAGGACTGGCCGCGTAAGGTCAGCTATACTTTCTGGGCCGGTGAATTTATAGAAACCGAGGGCGCGACTTTCGCCCAAGCCCTTTACATGCTCGGAGTCGAGCCGGTACGTGACGGCATGGGCCGTGTCACCGACATCCGGTTGATCCCATCCGAAGAGTTAAAGCGCCCGCGTATCGACATCGTTGTACAGACATCCGGACAACTCCGCGACCTCGCCGCCTCCCGCCTGGCCATGTTGAGCAAAGCGGTTGGTATGGCCGCCGGATCGGAAGGCGACTCATACGGAAATTATGTGGCGGAAGGTGCCGTCGAATCGGAAAAACTGCTGGTAGAAAAAGGAATATCACCCAGAGAAGCACGAGAACTCTCCACCATGCGTATCTTCGGGGCCGTGAACGGCGGCTACGGTACCGGCATCACCGGTCTGGTAGAAAAAGGGGATGCCTGGGAAGAAGAATCACAGATTGCAGACACATATCTGAATAATATGGGAGCTATCTACGGTGACCCGGATAAATGGGGAGCAGTAGTAAAAGACCTGTTCGAAGTCGCCCTGCAACATACCGATATCGTAATGCAGCCCCGCCAAAGTAATACATGGGGAGCACTTAGCCTCGATCACATGTATGAATTTATGGGTGGTTTAAACCTATCCGTCCGAAATGTCACCGGAAAAGATCCGGAAGCTTACCTGTCCGACTATCGTAACCGCCATAACGTGCGCATGCAAAACCTGCGGGAAGCGATCGGAGTAGAAAGCCGTACCACCCTGCTCAATCCGGAATATATCAAGGAAAAGATGAAGGGGGGAGAAACGACTGCCGAGAATTTTTCAAAAACATTCCGTAATACGTACGGGTGGAATGTAATGAAACCTTCTACCATCGACCATGAACTTTGGGACGACCTGTATAAAATGTACATACTCGACGAACAACAATTGGGCATTCATAAGTTCTTTAAGAACGCAAGCCCGGCCGCTCTGCAGGAGATGACTGCCGTCATGCTGGAAACAGCCCGTAAAGGCTACTGGAAGGCTACGGACGAACAGTTACAGCAGATAGCCGAGTTGCATACGAGCCTGGTGAAAGAGTTCAAACCGGCCTGCACCGGATTCGTTTGCGACAATGACAAGTTAAAAGAATTTATCGCATCCCGGATTCCTGACCAACAGGCACGCGAGTACCGGCAGAATATCACAGAAATAAAAGAAGCACTGGTGGAAACGGGACAGCAGGTGGTATTGAAAAAGGATCAGTTGAATCAGGTTCCGCAAAAAGAAAGCCAGACGTTGGATGGAATATTGATCGGTGTTTCTGTCGTTACACTGTTCTTCCTGCTGGTATTTGTCCTGAAACGGAGAAAAAAATAAAGAATGGAGTATGTAGTAGGCATATTACTCGGATTCATCGCTCTCAATTTTCTGTTGAAGATCGGGTTTTATGAATCTTTCTACGGTATACTGGCGGCTGGTGTGGCATGCAGTCTCTTTATCCTGGCAATCTGGCCCTGGGCTACGGAACAGTCGAAAACGCAGATTGCGGATTTCCTTGCTTCGCCGGCACGTATGCAGGATGCTGCCGTCATGATCACAATTGAATCGACGGTCATGATCGCTTTTTGCTTCGATTGTTTTGCTGGTTTCCGGCGGCATGATACTTTCTTCAAACGCAACCTGACACGGATACTGAAATACTATCCGGGATTACTGATCACGTTGGTACTGGCCTATACACTTACGCAAACGATCTTTGCTTTCCCTGGGATAAGTTTCCACAGAATGGCATGGAGCTTTGCGGCAATCAGCGGCATCGGAGTGGTTGGTGCCGGATGGTTCCTCAAAAAGTACCTGGTGGATCGCAGTCTCCGCCTGGAACTGTTGTTCGTCACGAACCTGTTCATTATTCTGACGGGGATCATTGCCACGGAGAACGGGAAAACGAGTTATGAGAGTGTCTCCAACGTCAACATATATGCTACCCTCGTCACACTGGGTATATTTGTTGCAGGGGCACTGATCGGATTTATATGGAAAATGATTAAAAAAACACGGATATGACATCTATTTCAAATGCTTTATTCTGGATATCCAACGGACTACTGATACCGGTAGTCGTACTGTTATTACTTTTCTTCCTGCGAGCCATCCTGATGGCGGGCGGTTTCTTCGGGGAGTTCTGGCAAAAGACGCGCCTGCAGCAACAGATAAACGATATGCTCGAGGAAATGACACCTGCCAATGCAGATGAACTTTACAAGAAACTGCCTGAAAATAAAAACATTCTTTTATTACGCTGCATGCAGAAGCTATACAGCCACAAAGAGAATACTGCTTATTGCGAACGATTGCTGGCTAATTATGAAGTGGAAGCAGAAAAGGAATTGGGACGCTCGCGCAATTTTATTAAACTGGGACCGATGCTGGGTCTGATGGGGACATTGATCCCGATGGGGCCGGCACTGGTAGGTCTTTCAACGGGTGATATTGCTTCAATGGCGTATAATATGCAGGTAGCATTCGCTACGACGGTAGTGGGTATGGTAATCGCCGCAATAGGGGTCGTCACTTTGCAAGTCAAGCAACGTTGGTATGCACGCGACATCAATGATCTGGAATATATCTATAAAAACCTGCACCATGGGACAGCGAAATAAGTTGCTTCATTCAGACGGGGATTCCGATCCGATGGGAGTGGTTGCCAATCTGTTTGATGTGGCAATGGTTTTCGCTGTCGCATTGATGGTGGCACTTGTAACTCGCTTCAATATGACCGAGCTTTTCTCTAAGGAAGACTTTTCTCTGGTAAAAAATCCCGGGAAGGAAAATATGGAGATCATCACAAAAAAAGGAGAAACAATCCAGCGGTATACACCTTCCGAAAACCAGGAATCGGAAGGGAAGAAAGGACGTAAAGTCGGGATTGCCTACGAGTTGGAAAACGGGGAGATCATCTACGTCCCGGAGTAAGAATAGTTATTTCTCCTCGGTATACTGCCGTTTAAAAGCAACCGGTGAAACTCCTCTGTGCTTTTTAAAGAATTTCCCAAAGGATGATTGATCGGAAAAATTCAGCATGTCGGCGATCTGTTGAATGGATAAATCCGGATTCCGCAAAAGAATCTCGGCTTCGCGCATCAACGCTTCACTAATCCATTGGTTGACAGTTCTTCCACTGAAACTTTTCATTATACGCGACAGGTACTCGGGGGTAATGCACAATTCGCCCGCATAGAAAGAAACGGAATGTTCTGTCCGGCAATGTTTGTTCAGTAACTGGATAAACAGGAAAAGCAATACATCTTTTGCCGGTGGATTCGGATTCACTTTATGACGGTTTGCCTGATAGACAATGTTGTTCATCTCCAATAAAAAGCCGCGTAGTTCGTTCAGGATAATATCGCGTTGCCACGCATGTTCCGTACGGTCAATATTCCGCTCGATACGGCAGAGGCAATTCTCCAGCAAAAGCCCTTCCTCTTCGTCCAGATGTTGGATAGGACGAGTATGCAGGGAAGCGATATAAGCAGCAGGCATACGTCGGCTGTTCAACATAATCTCGGAAAACAGATTGCGTTCGATGATCAGATGGTAGCCCCTGAAATCGGAAGAAAAACGAAAATTCTTTACCGAGTGCATATCCATTATATTCAACAACAGATTATCAGATAAATGATAGGTAAAATCATCTATAGTAATCTCTATGTCTCCTTGCCGAACCAGAAAGATGGAAAAGGCATCCAGGCGAATAGAAACATCTTCTTTGAATCCTGGATTCCTGTGATTGTTACCATCCATTCTCACAATAACCAATTTATCCTGATAGGACTTCAGATTCATTTTAAAACGAAGCAAGTCCGCAATACTTAGCCGCAAAAAGGATTCTTCCATATCTATTTTCATAAGGCAGCAAAGATAGAAAATATATCCGAAAGCGACTCCGGGTTGGTTTTATACAACCATTTTGCAGGCGTGCGCAAAATGGTCCGACCGAAACTATAAAAGATCATTTTGCTGACGTCAGCAAAATGATCGAGCTTGCCAAAGGTGCTGAAAGAGAGGTAGATAACATCCTCCTAACACGTTATGCATGCTACTTAATTGCACAAAATGGTGATCCCCGTAAGCCAGAAATAGCTTTTGCACAAAACTACTTCGCCGTACAAACAAGACGAGCAGAGCTTGTAGAACAACGTTTTTTAGATTACGAACGCGTAACTGCACGCACTAAACTAGCCGAAACAGAAAAGCTACTTTCCGGCGTTTTATATGAGCGAGGCATAGACAGCAAAGGCTTTGCCACCATACGTTCTAAAGGTGATAAAGCACTATTTCGTATCGATACCAAACTACTCAAACGCAAATTAGGAGTACCCGACAGCCGCCCTTTGGCTGATTTTCTACCGACAATCAGTATAAAAGCCAAGGATTTTGCCGCAGAAATGACCTCTGTCAATGTGCAGCAAAACGATTTATACGGACAAACCTCCATCGAAAACGAGCATGTGGATAACAACCTGGCCGTAAGAGACATGTTGGTCAGCAGAGGCATATTTCCCGAACAATTTCCTGCTGGAGAAGATATAAAAAAGGTAGAGAAACGACTGAAAAAAGATGCTAAAAAGCTGAACGATCCCAAGAAGAAAAAGTAGTAGGCCACTTACTTGTCCCTGTTCAATTTTGGAACAAATATATTCATTTTTCAACCACAGCTATTATCTCAAAAAGTCGGATATTTGCACCGGTTATTAGTTAAGGCAGTATATATCAATGAGTAGCAAACTTACATCACTCTGACATTACCGTGTTAATGTTTTGATTTTGGAACAATCCTACTGCCGGGGTTATAATTGAATAATAGCAGAATATGAAGAAAAATTTTATGGCCCGATGCCTCAATGGCGTCGGGGTAGGGCTTCTTTGCCTTATCGCAAGCTCATGTAAAGAGCAACCGGCAACAATGGTTAACAGTGAGTACAAAGTGCTGAAAGTGTCGACAACCGACAAAACCCTGAGCAGTCTTTATTCCGCCACGATACGCGGACGACAGGATATCGACATCTATCCTCAGGTCTCAGGATTTATCACACAGTTATGTGTGGAAGAAGGACAAGCTGTCAGAAAAGGACAGTTGTTGTTCATCATTGACCAGGTTCCTTATCAGGCAGCTCTGCAAACAGCAATTGCCAATGTGGAAACTGCACAAGCTACGCTGAACACAGCAAAGCTGACGTTCGACAGTAAAAAAGAACTGCATGCACAAAATGTAGTATCGGCTTTCGACCTGCAAACTGCTGAAAACTCATGGTTAAGTGCCAAAGCACAGTTATCGCAGATGAAAGCACAGGAACTGAGTGCCCGCAACAACCTTTCATACACAGAGGTAAAAAGTCCGTCCAACGGAGTTATCGGAACACTACCCTACCGTGTCGGAGCGTTGGTCAGCGCCAATTCGCCTAAACCGCTGACGACTGTCTCTGATAATTCGAATATGTATGTTTACTTTTCCCTGACGGAAAATCAACTGTTGACTCTCACCCGCCAATACGGTTCCAAACAGAAAGCTTTGGAGATGATGCCGGAAGTCGAATTGCAACTGAATGATAAATCCGTTTATCCGGCAAAAGGGAAAGTCAAAACGATCAGTGGAGTTATCGATCGCAACACAGGTACTGTAAGCCTGCGTGCCGTATTCCCGAACGAAGAAGAGATCCTTTACAGCGGCAGTTCCGGAAACATTATCCTGTCGACAGAGAAATCGGGCAGTATCGTGATCCCGCAAACAGCCACATTCGAAATACAGGATAAAGTATACGTTTATAAAGTCATAGATGGCAAAGCTACATCGGCTCAGGTCAATATCACCCGTGTAAACGGAGGCCAGGAATATATCGTGAACGAAGGTCTGAAAGCCGGTGACGTGATAGTTGCCGAAGGTGTAGGTTTGCTGCGCGAAGGAACTCCGATCCAGGTTAAACAATAATAGGAAGAACGGAATATGAAATTAAGAACCTTTATAGAACGCCCGGTACTATCAGCCGTTATCTCTATCGTGATAGTATTTATGGGTATCATCGGGTTGACCAGTCTGCCCGTCGAACAATATCCCGATATTGCCCCGCCTACCGTTATGGTGAGTACAACTTACTTCGGTGCCAGTGCGGAAACCCTTCAAAAGAGTGTGATCGCCCCGCTGGAAGAGGCCATCAACGGTGTAGAAGACATGACCTACATGACATCTACGGCTACCAATGCAGGAACCGTATCCATTATGGTCTACTTCAAACAAGGTACCGATCCGGATATGGCAACCGTAAACGTACAGAACCGTGTGTCCAAAGCCACCGGTCAGTTACCCGCAGAAGTAACTCAAGTGGGAGTCACTACTACCAAGCGTCAGACCAGTATGTTGCAGATCTTCTCGATTTACAGTCCTGACGATTCATACGACGAAGGCTTTCTTGCCAACTACCTGAGCATTAACCTGAAGCCGGAAATCCTCCGTATCTCAGGTGTCGGCGAACTGATGGTAATGGGAGGAGATTACAGTATGCGTGTCTGGATGAAACCGGATGTGATGGCTCAATATAACCTGATTCCTTCGGATGTGACTGCCGTACTGGCCGAACAGAATATAGAATCGGCAACCGGTGCATTCGGTGAGAACTCTACGGAGACCTACCAATATACGATGAAGTACAAAGGCCGCCTGATACAGCCGGAAGAATTCGGGGATATCGTGATCCGTTCGACCGAAGACGGTGAAGTACTGAAACTGAAAGATATAGCAGAAATAGAGCTGGGACGTGAAAACTACTCTTACATCGGTGAACTGACCGGTCATGTCGGCGTTTCCTGTATGGTATTCCAGACAGCCGGTTCCAACGCGACCGAGGTAAACCAGCAAATCGACGCTTTCCTTGACGAAGCACGTAAAGACCTGCCGAAAGGAGTTGAGATCACACAGATGATGAGCTCGAACGACTTCCTGTTCGCCTCCATCCATGAGGTGGTAAAGACATTGATCGAAGCGATCTTACTGGTTATCCTGGTGGTATACATTTTCCTGCAGGATATCCGTTCGACCCTGATCCCGCTGGTAGGTATTATCGTGTCGCTGATCGGTACATTCGCATTCATGTCGATTGCCGGATTCAGTATCAACCTGATTACTTTGTTTGCACTCGTTCTCGTGATCGGTACGGTGGTCGATGATGCCATCGTCGTCGTCGAGGCGGTACAGGCCCGGTTCGACGTCGGGTATAAATCTTCGTACATGGCAAGTATGGATGCCATGAACGGGATCAGTGCCGCCATTATCTCTTCTTCACTGGTGTTTATGGCCGTGTTTATTCCGGTATCGTTCATGAGCGGAACTTCAGGTACATTCTATACACAGTTCGGTCTGACAATGGCAGTTGCCGTAGGTATCTCAGCGATCAATGCATTGACTCTGAGTCCGGCATTATGCGCACTGATACTGAAACCGTATATCAATGAAGACGGTACGCAAAAGAATAACTTTGCCTCCCGCTTCCGTAAAGCGTTCAATACTGCTTTCGATGCTCTAATTGCCAAATACAAGAAGGGTGTACTCTTCTTTATCAAACGCAAATGGCTGATGTGGTCGATGCTGGCTTGCTCGGTTGTCCTGTTGTTCTTCCTGATGAAAACGACGAAGACCAGTCTGGTGCCGGATGAAGACCAGGGTGTATTGTTCGTCAACGTAACAACGGCCGCCGGTAACTCACTGGCTACGACCAACGATGTGATGACCAATATCGAGAATCGTATCAAAGACCTGCCGCAGATCAAGGATTATAATAAAGTATCCGGTTACGGACTGATCTCCGGACAAGGAAACTCATTCGGTATGTTCATCATCAAACTGAAACCGTGGGATGAACGTACAGATAAGGAAGACCACGTACAATCGGTTATCAACCAGGTGTACGGACGGACTGCCGATATCAAGGATGCAAACATCTTCGCCATGTCGCCAGGTATGATCCCCGGTTACGGTATGGGGAATGCGCTGGAAATGTATATGCAGGATAAAAAGGGAGGCGATCTGACTGATTTCTTCAATACGACACAACAATACCTGGGGGCCTTGCGCGAACGTCCGGAAATTGCAGCCGCCTATTCAACCTTCTCTATCAACTACCCGCAGTGGGAAGTGACGGTAGATGCAGCTAAATGTAAGCGTGCCGGTATCACACCGGATGCCGTACTAAGCACCTTGTCAGGTTATTACGGAGGACAATATGTATCTAACTTCAACCGTTTCTCGAAAGTATATAAGGTGATGATACAGGCTTCCCCCGATTATCGTCTGGATGAATCTTCACTGGATAATACTTTTGTACGTATGGCAAACGGCGAAATGGCTCCGTTAAGCCAGTTCGTGAACCTGACAAAGGTATACGGTGCCGAATCGCTGAGCCGTTTCAATATGTACAACTCGATCGGGGTTAATGCAATGCCAGCACCAGGATATAGTTCCGGTGATGCCATCAATGCCGTAAAAGAAGTAGCGGCAACCAGTCTGCCGAAAGGGTATGGTTACGACTTTGCCGGTATCACCCGCGAAGAGAACCAGGAAAGCAATACGACAGCCGTGATCTTCGTCATCTGTATCCTGATGATCTACCTGATCCTGAGTGCGCTTTACGAAAGCTTCCTGATCCCGTTTGCCGTGATCCTTTCCGTTCCGTTCGGTCTGATGGGTAGCTTCCTGTTCGCCAAGATCATGGGGCTGGAGAATAACATTTATCTGCAAACCGGTTTGATCATGTTGATCGGTCTGTTGGCCAAAACAGCCATCCTGCTAACTGAATATGCTGCCGAACGGCGTGCCGCCGGTATGAGCCTGACATCTGCCGCACTGTCTGCTGCCAAAGTACGTCTGCGTCCGATCCTGATGACGGCGTTGACCATGATCTTCGGTCTGCTTCCGTTGGTAGTAGCGACAGGTGTCGGTGCAAACGGTAACAGCTCATTGGGTACAGGTGCCGTAGGCGGTATGTTGATCGGAACACTGGCACTGCTGTTCGTCGTGCCTTCCCTGTTCATCGTATTCCAGTATCTGCAGGAAAAAGTACGCCCGATACAGTTCGAGCCGACTCACGACTGGCAGATCCAGGAAGAAGTGGTAGAAGTAACCGCCGAGCGGAAAGACTATCTCGAAAGTAAAAAGAAAGGAAATCAAGCAGATGAAAAATAATATCATTCTATTATCCGTCGCCACCCTCTCGTTACTGAGTGGGTGCGGCATCTATACATCCTACAAACCGGAGACCTCCGTTCCCGACAACCTGTTCAGGGACGAGGCGATAGCTACGGATACGACCAGCATCGGCAGTCTCGACTGGCGGGAACTCTTCACAGACCCTCAATTGCAGACGTTGATCGAAAAAGGACTGGAGAATAACACCGACATGCGCACCGCCCATTTGCGGGTACAGGAAGCCGAAGCAGCCCTGATGACTTCGCGTCTGGCTTACCTTCCGGCACTGAACCTGAATCCGCAGGGTACGATCAGTAGCTTCGACGGTTCGAAAGCCGCCAAAAGCTATCAGTTGGCGGTAGCTGCCAGTTGGGAAATCGATATATTCGGGAAACTCACCAATGCAAAAAGAAGTGCACAGGCAGCTCTCGAACAGACTAAATCATACAAACAGGCCGTCCGGACACAGCTAATAGCCACTGTAGCCAATTCCTATTACACTTTATTATTGCTCGACAAACAACTTGTCATCAGTGAACGGACGGCCTCTCTTTGGAAAGAGAACGTACAGGCGATGCGTGCATTGAAAAAAGCAGGTCTGGCAGATGAAGCCGCCGTTTCCCAGTCGGAAGCGAACAGCCTGAGTGTGGAAGCCTCCCTCCTGACCCTACGCCAGCAGATCAACGAGATGGAAAACAGCCTCTCCAACCTGCTCGGAGAAGTGCCTCACCGGATGGAACGGGGAGAACTGGATCGACAGGAATTTCCCCAGACACTATCTGTCGGCGTTCCGCTCTCCCTGTTAAGCAACCGTCCGGATGTACGGCAGGCAGAATATTCGTTGGCACAGGCATTCTATGCAACGAATGGAGCACGCAGTGCTTTCTATCCGAACATCACCCTCAGCGGTGTTGCCGGATGGACCAACAACGGAACGGGGATCATCACTAACCCGGGCGGCTGGCTGTTGCAGGCGATAGGCTCGCTGACACAACCGTTATTCAACAAAGGTGCCAACATCGCCCAATTAAAAATAGCCAAGGCACAACAGGAAGAGGCCTCTCTGGCTTTCCAGCAGAGCCTATTGAATGCCGGAAGCGAAGTAAACAACGCCTTAACACAATGGCAGACGGCACGCGGACGCATCCAACTGGCTGGCCAGCAGATTACGGCTTTACAAAAGGCCGTAAAAAGTACCCGGTTACTGATGCAACACGGAAACACCACTTACCTGGAGGTACTGACTGCCCAGCAAGGCCTGTTGCAGGCGGAACTCTCGCAGGTAGCCGACCGTTTCGATGAGATACAAGGTGTTATTAACCTCTATCACGCATTAGGCGGAGGACAAGAATAAGTATTACAGATAGACACAGAAAAGAAAGGGGGATGTCGTGATGATATCCCCCTTCTTGTTTCCTGGATCTCGGATGCCACTCTAAATCCTTGCTGTTATATAATCGATAATATCCAGGCAGAGATTGGTTGTCAGGTCATTCGTATCTAACTCGGGGTTGAGTTCCACCAGGTCCATCGACTTCACCAGATTCGTTGAAAGGATATGATCGACAAAGTCTTTAAACTCATCCGGCAAAAGTCCTTCACTCACCCGTGTTCCTGTTCCCGGAGCAAACCGCGGATCGATACTGTCCACATCGATACTGAAATGAACATTACGTATTTTTCTTTCCTTCAGCTTCCGCTTAATATCTTCGGCCACAAAACCGATTCCCTTCAGATGGATCGTATCCATAGTGTAAACACTCAGACGCTCCCGTTCGATCAGTGCCTGTTCACCTTCGTCCAGGCTGCGGGTTCCTACCAGAAAGACATTTTGTGGATTCACCTTATTTCCAGGGGCATAGATATTGACAAGTTCTTCACTTCCCATCCCCATCAGGGCACTCAACGGCATTCCGTGGATATTCCCGCTGGGAGATGTTTCATTTGTGTTGATATCGCCATGCGCATCCAGCCAGATGATCCCGAAATCGTCGAAAGATTTCCCTACACCGGAAGCACTTCCCAGCCCAAGTGAATGATCGCCACCGATAACAAGCGGGAACGCCCCGCCACGCAAGGTATCATACACCAGCTCCGCCAGATTATTATTCACCTCGACGATAGCGTCCAGATACTTCATGCTCCTGCCCCGGGCAAATTTATCCGTTTCCGAAACGGGAGGGACATACAGATTCCCAAGGTCGAAGGCACGATGCCCGTTCTTCCGTATCACCTTCATCAATCCCCGTTCGCGCAGATGATTCGGGGCACGCTCTACGCCTTCCCGGTCGCAACCCAGATTCAAAGGAACTCCTATTACGTTTATTTTCATGCTATACTATTTTAATTATGAACCTATAAGAGACAGTCTCTCTTGTTACTGTCCCGGCATGTCACCGCATAGACAAAGGTCAGTCACTTACAACGCAATATATAGCAGTCCTATGTGCCATGTATTGCCCTTACTGTGGCAAGGCCTTGCCATGCTATTGGCAAAACTTTGCCACAGTGATGGCAAAAGTCTGTCACTGGCATGGCAGACAGGCCGGACTATATGTGCCATATGCTTCACTACCGGAACCTACGATCCCTAGAACAGTTCAAAAGTTTCCTTTATTATACCGATTGCTTCCATCATCTGTTCATGGGTAATGACCAGCGGTGGTGTGAAACGAATGATATGATCATGTGTCGGTTTGGCTATCAAACCGTTTTCTTTCAGTGCCAAACAGATATCCCAGGCCACCTTTCCTCCGCAAGGTTCGGTAACAACGGCATTCAGCAATCCTTTTCCGCGTACCTGCCTGATCATCGGATTATCTATCTTCTGCATTTCGCTGCGGAACAATTCACCCATCTCATAAGCATTCTCCGAGAGATGTTCATCGCGTACCACTTCAAGGGCAGCTATTCCGACAGCGGCAGCCAACGGGTTTCCTCCATACGTGGAACCATGTTCGCCCGGAGCGATCGTCAACATAATCTCGTCGCTCGCCAATACGGCGGAAACAGGAGTGACACCACCGGAGAGGGCTTTCCCCAGGATCAGTATATCGGGATGAATATTCTCATAATCGCAGGCAAGCAGTTTACCGGTACGTCCGATACCAGTCTGTATCTCGTCGGCAATGAACAGCACATGATGGGCATGGCATAAGTCATAACAAGTGCGGAGATACCCTTCGTCGGGAACAACCACGCCTGCTTCCCCCTGGATAGGTTCCAACAGGAAGCCGACCACGTCGGGGTCTTTCAGGGCTTCTTCCAATGCTCCTACATTATTATATTGTACTTTGATGAAACCGGGTGTATAAGGCCCGAAGTCGGCATACGAACCGGGATCGGTGCTCATGGAAATGATCGTGATGGTACGTCCGTGGAAGTTCTCGCTGCATACGATAATCTTCGCCTTTTCCGGTGCAATGCCTTTGATACGATACCCCCAGCGACGCGCCAGTTTCAAGGCTGTTTCTACCGCTTCGGCACCGGTATTCATAGGCAGTAATTTATCATAGCCGAAGAACTTACAGGCAAACTCCATATACTCGCCCAATACGTCCGAATGGAAAGCGCGCGATACCAGTGTCAGCTTCTGCGCCTGATCCGTCAGTGCTTTAATGATTTTAGGATGGCAATGCCCCTGGCTCAGGGCGGAATAACCGGACAGGAAATCAAAATAACGTTTGCCTTCCACGTCCCACACAAATACGCCTGCTCCTTTTTCGAGAACGACAGGCAGGGGATGATAGTTGTGTGCACCAAACTTCCCCTCACGGGTGATGTAATCTTCCGGTCTCATACTATTTCAAATTTAATTGTTTTGTCAGACTGTAAGTGTTTCATACAGCCATTGTCCCAAAGGTAGTGATTTGAGTGACAGTATGTCACGGAAAGGGATATGTTAAGAAACACACTACGGATGATATAGTTGCCCCGCAGGTACCTGGAGAGATACTGAATATTGTAGGGCTACAAAGGATTTGCCACGATTGAAGTGACAGTTTTGTAGCCCTACGAAGTTTTTTACCTGAAACTGTAATACAAATTATTATAAGGCAGTGGCACGATGGGGCTTTGGAAACTCCATGCCCTGGTATTATCGAAGTCGAAAGGACTTTCGGTATTCGTGTAAGTCGACTTACGGGCCAGGTCGTCGGCGAAACAGTATCCGATCCGCGATCCGTGGGAACCTTTATTGTCTACCAGGAAGAAAAGCCCCTGGTTTGCTACAGCAGCACCGCTTTTGAAAGGATCCTGGTTCATAGTCCCGATAGAAATGATACGACGCGGTTTGACATCGTCCAAACCGTCGAGAGCCGTGTCTGCCACACCATAACCGGAGGCTGCACCGGCAGAGAAACAGTTGTGAAGTCGGAGATGGTCGCCCTGGAAGGCAATGATACCATAGCCGTTTTTCCCGGCGTTGATGTCTCCGAAGTTACAGCATTGAGATATTTCGATGCAGTTATCCATGCGGTCGGTCAGGATACCGACGGTCGTGACGGCTGTTGAACAGACGACGATGGCTGCCGTAGCCGCCCCGCCTGTAAAGATTGCGCCTGCCACCGCCAGGACGCAGTTAACGGCAGCAATCGCGATTTCACGATTCTGTTCCATTTTGGCAACCTGTTCGCTGATATCCGCCAGGCGGCTGTGCACGGCATCGCCGTAAAGGTCGTCACCTTCGCCTTCCAAACTCCGGGAGAAGGCTTTCGAGTTTTCGTAAACCAGTCCGGGGAGTACCTCCGAACCTGCCAAAGGTCCTCTGGTAGTAGGCAGGGCAGCGGCGACTTTGGCGTGCATGCCGGCTATCATTTCTTCGTTACGCACATCGAGTTTCCGGTTATACAGATCGTCCCACATACTGATGTCCTGCATCAGGGGTGGGGTGGCGATGGCGCTGATCAGATCCAGGGTATTAGAAGCGATCTTCACGACCTTTTTGCCGCCTTTGAAGAGGGCTTTCAGACTGGATACATTCTTAGGCGGAGTTCGTAGAGCCTTCATCAGCTTGAAAGTTCCCTTTCCGGTGGAAACAACGATGGAAGCAAAGTCGCGTTTGGTGAACGACTTGGTTTCGCCGGAATGGGCAATGATCCCTGCCACGTACACGGCACCTCTCACGGAGGCATAATTGGTACAGAAGTTGATCATGCCGGTCGTACCACCCAGTGTCAGGATACCTGCCGCCATCCCGTGGGAAGCGGTTACGGGACCGAGATTCGAACTATTGGTCACAATGTAATAGGCGGCACGGGCCAGTAATCCACCGGCAAATTTATTGGCATCAACCGCGCCGTTGTTGTAACTGTTGTTGATAACGACCGTAGGCGTATATCCAGCCAGGCCACCGGCAAAATCGCCTGTTGCCTCGACAGAGCCTTCGTTATAGCAATCGGTCATCATCGCTTGGGCTTCTCCGGCGATACCGCCGGAGTTGTCGGTTCCGAGAATGGCTCCGTAATTGTGGGCGGAGGTGATGATAAGGTCGTTGTAACTGCCGTCGCTTTTACTGATTACGGTGCTACCTACGATACCGCCTGTTCCTTCATAACCGCTTATGCGGCCTTCGTTCTGCACGACAGCAAGGGTGGAAGTGCCCAACCCTCCGGCAATGCCTCCGGTTCCGAGAGCCGACCGATGGGTGGCGCTGACGTTACCTTTATTCAGGCAGTTGGTGATGTTGGCGGTTTCGATACCGCCGATCAGTCCGCCTGTACAACGACTACCGGCTGCAACGACCGGCGACTGGTTCACGCAACTGTCCATAATGGCGGTGGCATTGATGGTTCCTCCACCTACCAGTCCACCAACAAACGAGCCGTCGGAACGGTTGCCTACCGGCAGATTTTCGTTCACACAGCGGTGCATGACCAATACAGCTTGCGCATCGACTCCACCGACTAGGCCACCGACGAAACTGATACCGTATATTTCGCTGGCGGAAGAAGATGTTTTCCGTACGCGGCAATTATCCAGATAGGTCGGAGTTTCCACTTCTCCCGAGGTTCCCAGCACGGCACCGACCAGGCTGCCTGTCGAGTTTGCACCGATCGAGACAGGGTCTACCATCGTGACATTGCGGAAAGTAGCGCCGCAGGCATAGCCGAACAACCCCGAAGCATGTACCTCGCTCCCGACCTTCTGTTCTTTCGAGTCGAGGGTACGAATGGCACAATAGGAAATAGTATGTCCTCCCCCGTCATAACAGCCTTTGAACGGAAAAGCCTGTTGGTGGGCGATGGGACGGAAACCTTTATTGTAGGAGCCGACCATATTGATATCGGCTGTTTGCAGGAAGTATTTGCCTTCGAACGAGTTATTGCCGTCTTCGATTAGCTTACGCATGACATCGAAGCCTGTCGACGAAGCGATGCGGTAAGGATCATCAGCCGTTCCGGTACCGAAATAACCTGCCAGCTTATCGAAAGTGGAAGGCGAAACGGCATTGGAGCGAATGGAAACATCGAGAGCACAGCCTACATTAGCTTCGCTGAAGATATCCTCACTCGTCTTATGAATAATGGAAGCCAGAATATAGCGGCCAACACGGAGCTGAGAATCGAGATAGAAGACTGACTTGCCATTCTCGACCGAATGAATGGCCTTAACAGCCAATGGAGTATCCCTGTTGTAGATAAGGCGAAAACTTATCTCACCCGTGGGGATTTTACTGCTGAGGTCGGCAACCAGTTCAATACGCCGCTCCTGCCCGTAGTCGTCCCCTCCGGGTACAGGTGTTTGATTTTCGTCATCCTTACAGCCTGTCAGCATCAAGAAAGATGTTGCCAGAAGGAACAGGAGAAAGCGGCTGAAACAAAATGTATGATTTTTCTGTATTCTCATAATATCTATGTATAAAATGTATTTATTGGGATAATGGATTAGGATAACCGGAAGCTATCTTATTATTCTTCAACGTAGGAGCGCCTTGCCCGTCAGTACCGAACGTCCAGATGTCGGTAGAATAGCCGGAATAAGTGCCTTTCTGACGCATCTGAGTGGCGTTTTTCGATACAGATCCGCTCTTTTTCATATCGCCGTTGGAGGCGGTGTCGAGGTAATAGCAGTTCTGGCAATCCACGTTTTTGTCGTCTTCGCCGCCGATAATACCCCAGCCTGTGGTGCCTACGTTATAGCAGTTCTTGATCAGGAGATCCTTCTTGCTTTTGTTTTCTTTCTGTCCGACGATACCGGCCAGAAGCGTCTTGCCCGATACCCAGGGCACTTCTCCCATATTGAAGCTGTTTTCCACAGTCGTTCCATCAAAGGCACGGCCGAGGATACCGCCCACTGCACTGTTTGCATCGACCTTACCGACATTGAAGCATTGATCGATATAGACGTTTTCTTCTTGTTGACCGAAGATGCCTCCTGCAGCGGAAACATTCCTGCCGGATATATCGGCATAGTTGGCACAACGAGAAATCCGGATCTCATATCCCAGTTCTTCACGTAATCCGCCGATACCACCGAAACCGTCTACATTGCTGGTTGCCGTAGAGGTTAGGTTGACAAAGTTCTTACAATCCTCAATCAGGACACTCTTGTTTTTATTGTTTTCCAACCGTCCGACAATACCGCCGACAGCTCCGCCGGCTGCAGTAATACTGCCGGTCAACTGGGTAATCCCGCTGAGTTTGATCTGCCCGACGTTATCCGTATTGGTTTCTGCACGCATAAAACCGATCGCTCCGCCTACGCAAGTACCGCTTGTACTTGAAGAAGTAATCACAATCTTACACGTATTAGTGCCGTTGATCACTCCGGTTACTCCAGTTGCATTTCGCAACCTCATATAACCACTTATACCACCGACATACGAACGAGCATATATATTTGCATGAACGGCAGGTTGTTTGTTTATGATGTATGACTTGGAACCGACTTCCATTTCAAGGCTTCCGATTACACCGCCTACATAATATTCACCTGTGATTTTCATAGAACCTCCTTCATGGCTGACACGGCTGTTCTCACCAAAGTTAAGCTGACTGTTGCTGTATCCGACCAGACCTCCGAGATAATAATTCGTACTTGTCACCGATCCGTCATTGATCATATGTATTTCGCATTGGCTATCCATTTTATCCACATCACCGATAATACCTCCCACCGCTCTCACGCCTACGATAGTAGCTTCATTAGTCCAGGTACCTTTACATGCAAGAGCCGTTCCCCAACCCACAATTCCGCCACAGTGGTAGCCTGTCGCATTAATGGATCCACGGTTGGTGAAAATAGCATCTGTATTCATATTTTCCAGACGACCGGCTACCCCACCACTATAGTCATGAGCTTTGATATGAGCGTAAGAGGTATAAGAGGCCGAAGCACGGGCTTCCAGAGATTTACTGTGTCCGACCAGTCCGCCGACATAGTCGTATCCGGTTAGGGTAGCGGTTGTCCCCGACTCACGCATGAATATATTCTCTCCTTCCAGAGTAAGGGAGCCGCCACCGGCAAAACCACCCACATAATTATGACCTATAATACTGATTGAGAACGGAGTTACCAACGGTTGAGTCAGAAAGACTTCCCAAGGAAAGGCATACGAATTGTAACTCATCGTTGCGCCGACCCGGCAACCGGCAAAGGTGCCCCCAGCCATTCCGGTGATCCCTCCTGTATAGTCATAACCTTCAATAGAACCACCTACGTAGCAATTGGTAAACGAACCTCCGGCTCCGGTAATGCCTCCTACATTCTTGCCCTTAGGAGCTGTAACCAGTCCGGTAAGGATACAGTTCTTAATCTCGGAAGAGGTGGTAAACCCAATCAATCCGCCTATATTGGATGCTGATTTATCGGATTTTACTTTTACAGCAAGACTGGAAACACAGTTTGTAACCGTGACATCGCCCGAACCTACCAGTCCACCAATATTGGAAACTCCATCTATAAAGCCGGTCAAACTTATATTTTCAAGCTGTGCTCCTTCTTCCGAATAGCAGGCAACCGCTCCTATATAGTCTTTTCCATTCAAAGCAACAGAGGTAAACTCGATATCATGCACATGGGCTCGCGATCCTAATTTATAGAAGAGCCCTGCATAATCTTCCGTAGAACTGCTGGATAGCAAGTCGATTGCATTCCCATTACCGTCTATCATGCCGTTAAAGGAGGTGGAACTTCCGTTGATATTATGTCTTCCGGCAGGTTGCCACCCCTTATCGGTGGTTATTTCAGGCATTTGGAAATTGATATTCGCTGTAAGTTCGAAACATTTGTCTGCTAAATCATTGCCGACACTCAACTCGCTACATATAATATCATAAAAGTCTTTTCCGCAGGCAATAGCAATAGGGTCTGCCGTACTCCCCACCCCTATACGATCGGCTTCCAGATTAAAACTCGAGCGGAAAACGATATTGTCCGGGTCTTCGACCGACAAGCGGGCACCTAGGTAAACGGTATCCTGTATGCCTGCCTCCGCAGTCACCTCTGTCGATTTCACTGCCAGATCCTTCTTCGGGAAAGTTATATAGTTCAAGTGGTACATTTGGTGGGGAAGTTCGCTCAGTATCGGGTCTTCCGCTTCGATGATCAAGGAGTCAGCCGTAGCGGAGAGGAAGGTGTTGACAGGATAAGTAATCCGGTCGTCTACTCCTTTTATATGAATACGGCAGTTAATTTTAGAGAACAGTATTTCGAGCCGTCCCAGGCGCGGAAGTTTCACAGTAAGCTGGCGTATTCCAAATTCCTGTCCGGGTATGCTATTCTCCGGGGGAATAATTATCTCTTCTTTGTCGTCGCTGCAAGCCAGGAAGATTGCCTGAAAAAGGAATAACACCAAAGCTGCAAAAATTGGTTTGAAAGTGTTCATAAGCATTCACATTATTAAGTTTAACTGATATATTCATAATCGCATCTTAACAGACAAGCAGTTTTACTCCGGCTGCTATACCCGGTCGTCGAGACTGACTTCTTCAAGTACTGAACGAAATAATTAAATTCTGATAAGTAAAGGTATGTAAAGAGATGTGACAATACTTAAAACAGCGATAGACAATTGAATAGACAATTACTTAAAACAAAGGGGAAAAGCGGATAAACAAAGGATGCAAAAAGAGCCTGCCGGAGGAAGAATAGCTTATTAAAATAAAAAAGGGACACCGTCGTGTCCCCTTTTTTTCATGTTTGGCGTGATATATATAGTCTTGAGAATTAAATGCGTATTATTTATCTGATGTTTTAAGGCTTACCGGCTTGAACAGGAACATGAACAAAAGCAACAGTACCAGTGTACAAGCCGATGAAATAGCGAACAATACCGGCCAGTCACATTTATCGCCATCACGGAACATACCGATCAACCATCCATTCCATAATGTTCCGATCAGAAAACCGATTCCCCATACCAGGAAGAAAAGCAAACCTTGTGCCTGTGCCTTCATATCCTTTGGCGCTACATTATCCGTATAGACCTGTCCGCCTACATAGAATAGACCGAATATCAGACCGTGAACGATAATACCGATATAATAGAACCACTGCTGCCCTGTTTCCGCCCCGAAGAAAAAAGCTCCGTAACGGACCAGCATGGCTGCCATACCGAAGATCAGCGTATTCTTGATACCCGATTTGATCAGGATCGTCGTGGTAACGATCAGAAAGAGCATTTCGGCCAACTGTCCGAAGTTCATCGTCACCGTGATATTCCGCACCTGTTCGTCCGCCAGAATCATGGAACCATATACATGATAAAGTGTAAAGGGAATGATCGACAGAAAGGTCAGGATCATAAACACCCGGTAGTTCTTATCTTTCATCAATGAGAAAGCGGAGAATCCCGTAATATCCATTACCGATATCTTTGAACTCTTTGCCACCGACGGAGGAGTATGCGGAAGCGTCAGGTTGGCAAAAGCGGCAATAAAACAAACACCAGCACCACAGTACATCGGTAAGTTCGTGTCATCGAACGCTTCCATTCCTAATAAATGAATAGCTACCAGGCTGAATATTCCTGAAGCAACCCACCCTACCGAACCGAACATACGGATACGCGGGAACTGTTCAGAAGGAGCGTGGCTCATCGCGATCGTACTTGTCAGACTCTGTGTCGGCATGTGACAAAGCATCGCCATTACGACAAAGAACATAAGAGGAGGAAAATCTTGCTGCTGAGCAGCCAGCAGCAAGAAAACTCCCGTTAATATATTCAAAACTGCCAATATCTTTTCTGCGGCAAAATACCGGTCGGCAATCGCTCCGATAAACGAAGAGGCCATTGCTCCGATAGCCATTGCACTTAATACTAAGGAAACCTGATACACCTCCAACTTAAGTGTGTGTGAGAGATAAGCTGCCAGCGGCACCCACCAGACTGCGCTTAACATATACTGTAAAAACATCATCAGACAGAGCTGAATCTTCGTTCCTATTCCTGTATTAGAATGTTGTGTATTCATGATAGTAATCAAAAAGGTTTCTTATAGCATTTTCAAATCGTTGATCAAAAGTACTCCCTTATGCAAAATATATCTGTTCGTTCCGGTTGCATTAATTCCCGTATTTATCTCATTCTGTGGCATTCTCACCGGGTCTGATACAATTTTAAAAATCCATGACACGATAAATGAAAACTGGTAATACAATTTTATATATCTTGCAGTGTCAAACAACAAACTTATTTATGAGACATCCGAAGTTGATCTTATCTATACTTTTCCTATTCTGTTCTCTCTGCCTTTTTGCCGAAGAAAGTAACTATCTATTCCGTCATTACCAGGTGGAAAACGGATTAAGCGACAACATGGTGACTTGTTGCGTGCAGGATAAAAGCGGCTATATATGGATCGGTACGCGCGACGGACTGAACCGGTTCGACGGATATACATTTAAAGTATTCCGCAACGACCCTGACGATGCGGAATCGCTCGGCAATAACTGGATCACGCATCTCGGTTGCGACTATGACGGCAACTTATGGGTAGGTACACTTTCCGGATTATATCAATATAATGAAACAAAAGAATCATTCCTGCATGTTCCTTTCACTAAAAACAAAGGGATTGAACTCTTTCAGTTCGACAAAAACAACCAGTTATGGTTGCTGATGGACGGAACATTGATACAGTATAATGTTTCTGACGGGCAATTCCGGATTTTCGCCGGTAATAACGGACAAATTTATACCTCTTTCTGTATCATGGCAGATAATTCCATCTGGCTGGGTGATTCGGAAGGTTTTATTTCACAACTGAACCCGGAGGACGGAAATCTCGAATCGCATGACCTGTTCACCCATTCGCCGGAAACCACTTCCCGGAAATTATCCATGCTATACGCCTCGCCTTCTTCTCCGACCATCTATGTCGCGTTTGAACACGACGATGTAAAAATATTCAATGTACTTTCAAAAACCTACGAAGATCTGAATATCCAGGAGAAAAACCAGTTAACGATCCTGATCAACTGCTTCCTCGAAAAAGACAAGAAAGAACTTTGGATCGGGACCGATTCAGGACTGTTCATCTATGACCTGGAGGCCGGGACCTGCAAACGCATCCGGCAAGACCCGCTGGACCCGTATGCACTATCCAGTCATTTCGTCTCCGCCCTGTTTGAAGACCGCGAAGAAGGTGTCTGGATCTGTTTCCACCAGAACGGAGTGAACTACTACTCCCCTTTCCGTCCCTTCAATGTATATTATCCCTGGAACGAAACTCATTCGTTGAAAGGGGAAGTGATACGCGATATCTGTACGGATATTTACGGAAATATATGGGTAGGTACGGAAGATGCCGGGATCAATTGCCTGGAAAAGAAAACGGGCACATTCACCAATTACCAGCCAATACCCGGTGTAAAAAGTCTTTCCCATACCAATATCCGCGGATTGGCGGCTTCGGGAGATAATCTGTGGATCGGACATGTGATACACGGCATCGACCTGATGGATATACGAACACGAAAAGTCATCAAGCACTATGACTTGTTGAAAGATGCACAAACAGTAAAGAATAGTACAGTGCGGTGTATCAAGGTTTTACGGGAAGGAGAAGTTTTGGTAGGGACAGAAGACGGCATCTTCCGCTACGACTATCTGAACGACCGCTTTGTTTATGCCCCCCAGTTTCCTCCATTCGCTGTCAACTGCCTGTATGAAGACCGTTCCGGAAAAATATGGCTCGGTATGTTCAACCGCAGCTATTATTTCAATACAACAAGTAACACAGGCATGTATCTCCAATATGACAAGCTTAATACCCAACGCCATAATTCAGTCAACGATGCCTGCGAAGATAAAGCCGGGAACATGTGGTTCGCAACGGTGGAAGGTATTATCAAATATGATTTTCAGACCGGAGAATCGCTTCATTACACGGTTAAGAACGGCATGCCCAGCAACGTGGCTTTCCGTATTTTACCGGATGACAATAACTGTCTATGGATCAGCACGGCAAACGGTTTGGTTTGCCTCAACACACAGACAGAAGAGATCATGACCTATACCGAGGCACACGGCTTAGTCACCCGCCAGTTCAACTACAATTCGGCTTTTAAGGATGAAGACGGTACACTCTATTTCGGTTCCATAAAAGGTTTTATCCATTTCAAGCCGACCGATATACGTCCGGCTGCCGAAAAGATGGACGTCCGTATCAGTTCGCTGGAAATACAGAACGGGATGGGCGGACGAAAAATCATTAACAGTTCTTCGGTTTCCGAAGTCCGGGATATCACACTAAATCACGACCAATCATCTTTCAACATCAACTTTTCCGCCCTCAACTTCATCGCCCCCGGTTCCATCCAATATGCTTACCGGATGGTGAATCTCGACAGAGACTGGATCGCACTGGGTGAACGTAACATCGTCTACTTCACCGACCTGCATCCCGGTGAATATACTTTTGAAGTAAGAGCTGCCAACCTATCCAATAGCTGGGGACACGAAATCACCCGCCTGCATATCAATGTACTCCCTCCCTGGTGGGTTTCCAATACGGCTTATGTTATTTATGCCATTCTGATCATGATGATCATCGTGTATCTGATCTTTTACTGGAGAAGAAAAGAAAGAAGGAAGATGGCGTACAAAATGCAAATATTCGAAAACAACAAGGAGAAAGAGCTTTATCAGGCAAAGATCGACTTCTTCATTAATATCGCACATGAAATACGCACCCCGCTAACCCTGATCAAAAACCCATTGGAGCGTTTATTGAAATCGGACAAGATCGGAGAAAAAGAGAATAACTCACTGCTGCTGATGGATAAGAATGTCTCCCGCCTGTTATCCCTGGTAAACCAGTTATTAGATTTCAGGAAAACAGAAATAGAAGGATACCGTCTTAATTTTGTCCGCACGGAAGTCGTTTCTCTCTTATCCGAAACGGCCAAACGTTTTCAGGATATGGCGACCGAAAACAACCTGTTGCTGAACCTGGATCTATCCGTACAGGAATTATATGTTTTTGTCGACCGAGAGGCACTCACCAAGATCATGAGTAACCTGTTTTCGAATGCCGTCAAATATGCAGCTAAAAGTATCGTGGTACGCCTGCACCTGTCTACCGACTACGAAACATTCATGATCGATTTTATCAATGACGGAGTACCGGTACCAACGGAAATGAGGGATAAAATATTCGAGCCTTTCTACCGTATCAAAGGGAATGAGGATAAACCGGGAACCGGACTCGGGCTTCCGCTGGCACGTTCATTGGCGGAAATGCATCATGGAACGCTGGCACTGATCGACTTTTCAAACAACCAGACAATGTTCCGTATAACCTTACCTGTCAAGCAAACCGGAGCAGTGAAAACAACGGAAGAAGAACCTCAGCAACAAACCTCCGTACCCAAAATATCCTATATCAGGGAAGAAGGCCGTCCAACTGTCCTGATCGTCGAAGATAACAAAGAAATGAGTGCCTTTATTGCTGACGAAGTAAATGAAAACTATAATGTCCTGCTGGCAGCCAACGGCTCGGAAGCACTGGATTTACTCAAAGAGCAAAGCGTACAACTGATTATAAGCGACGTTATGATGCCCGTCATGGATGGCTTCACCTTATTACAACATGTAAAGAGCGACATCGAATTCAGCCATATCCCTGTCATCCTGCTAACGGCAAAGAATACCATGCAATCACGCCTGGAAGGACTGGAACTCGGAGCCGATGCCTATATAGACAAACCATTCTCTACCAGCTTGCTGATGGTTCAAATATCGAACCTGATATCGAACCGGGATAATATCCGGAAGTTCTACTTCAACTCTCCGATCGCCAATATGAAATCGATGGCCTACACAAAGGCCGATGAGAATTTCCTTGAAAAACTGAACGAGATCATCAACGAAAATATCGGAAATTCCGATCTGGACGTGAACATGATCGCCGACCTGATGCACCTGAGCCGTCCGACACTATACCGTAAGATACGTGCCATCTCTGACCTCACCCCGAACGACCTGATCAAGATCAGCCGTCTGAAGAAAGCCGCAGAACTTCTGCTGCAAGGAAATATGAAGATTTATGAGATTTCGGAAGCGGTAGGTTTCAGTTCTCAATCTTATTTCTGGTCAGCCTTTATCAAACAATTCGGCATGAGTCCGTCTAAATATGCCAAAGAGAACAGATAAATAGCCTGCACAAAAAAGGGTAGTCTCTCATACTGTTGAGACTACCCTTTTCGTTTAAGAAACTAATATCTTACTCCTGATTTGCCAGGTGGTTCTTCAAAGGATTGGTATACATTTCCAACATCTTGGTACGCAGGAAAGCCTCGTCTTTGTTAGGTAAGACAATCTTATCCAACTGCCCCTGCAAATATTCTTCAAAATGTTTCTTATCTCTCGGACCGTAATTGCCGCTGAAACGTTTCGTTCCTGTCAACATATCATAAGCAACATAATTACACGGATAGAAACGGTAATGTTTATAGATTTCCTTATCGATAATAGAAGCGATGGCAGCCACCAACTCGTTCTTTTCCATATCCTTGTCCAATGCAGCTAACTGGTCGTTGATCGGCTGGGTCAGCGTGAAATGAACACGCCCCTTGTTATTCAGGATACCTGTTTCCATACTTAGCAGGTCATCGCGCTGACTCTTCACAAATTCAGGATCATCGCGTTTCATCTGGAACTCTTTCGCTTTCAGGAAATCGCACGGATCATATTCGTATGAGATAGCAACCGGGAAGATATTCAGTTCCATCAAATTGGATACGATATCCTTATCACCGCTCATATTCAACATCTTCAGCACACTACCCTGTGTACGGTCATTCGAATCTTTAGCACGTCCTTCACGCTGTGCGATCCAGATAGATTCTTTTGTTTCATTGATCGTATGACGAATATAAGCAGACAATGTACGGCTCACATCCAACATCTGACGCACAGAAACCCCACGTTTTACGATGAAACTGTTGTTCAGACGAACCAATGTCTCGATCCACGGACGGATCATCAGGTTATCACCTATCGCAACCTGTGTCATACCGTAACCCACATCATACAACATGACATTCAGGAAGGAAGCATCCAATACAATGTCGCGGTGGTTGGAAATAAATGTACAAGGTTGTTTGTCTTTCGGAAGGCGGCTACGTCCGGAGATCGTCAGCGAGAAAGTCGTCTTGTTTGCCACCATCATCACTGCCTCGTAAGCCAGTTTCGATTTAAAATCTTCTTTTGTCTTAAACGAGCGCATCGTTTCAGAAAATTCATTCCAGTTCAAATCCGGCTTGATATACCGAAAAGCCCGCTCGAAATCCTCGTTGGCAACCAGTGCTTCTATCGCATCCTTTACCTCATCGTTGTTCAGCGGACGAATGTCGTCAAAATTATAGGAAACTTCTGTATCCATATCTTCTAATTTTATTTACCTGCCTTTTGTAGTTCGTTCTCAATAATGTCAGTCATGACATCTTTGATATCCAATCCGGCAGCCCGAACCTGCTGCGGGATAAAGCTGGTAGCTGTCATACCTGGTGTTGTATTTACCTCGAGCATTTTCGGTTCACCGTCTGCTTCAATAATAAAATCAACCCGGATAAGTCCTTTGGCGCCCAGTATATCATATATTTTCGATGCTTCGCGTTGTACCTTCTCCGTCAGTTCGGGAGAGATACGGGCCGGAGTAATCTCATCAGACTCTCCGTTGTACTTCGCATCGAAATCAAAAAACTCATTCTTCGTAACTACTTCGGTAAGCGGAAAGATCACCTCTTTCCGGGCGATACCCGAACCGCCACCTACCTTATAACAACCGCAAGTCACTTCTGTTCCGGAAATAAAGCTTTCCAGCAGGACCTCGTCACCTTCGGCAAAAGCCTTGGCAATAGCCGGTTGCAACTGCGAAGCTTCTTTCACTTTGGTCACACCGAAACTGCTTCCCCCGTCGTTGGGCTTCACAAAAATCGGCAATCCCAAACGGCTGACAGCTTCTTCTTCCGTCACCGTCTGCCCTTTAAACAAACGGATAGAATCAGATATGCTGATACCGAAACTGCGCAAATAATTATTACAAACAAATTTATTAAAAGTAAGAGCGCTCACCAACTGACCACATGAAGAATAAGGCATACCTATCATATCGAAATAGCCTTGTAATCGTCCGTCTTCACCCGGAGTACCGTGAATAGTGATATAAGCAAAGTCAAAATGCTTTACCTCACCTGCTTCACAGAAACTAAAATCATTTTTGTCTATTGGTGTATATTCCCCTCCAGGAAGTTTTACCGCCCATTCGCCTTTCTTTACGATGGCAATATATAAATTATATTTGTCTTTATCAATAAAAGAGTAGATTCCTTCTGCACTTTTTAATGAAACAACAATTTCAGAGGAGTCACCTCCGGCTACAATAGCAATGTTCTTTTTCATTTTTATATCTCTTTAGTAGTTGCATACACCCGCCATTTATCTATCAACTGTGTCATGTCGGCTGGTATTTCGGAATCAAAAAACATTTCCTCGCCGGTCGTTGGATGGACAAAACCCAGCGTTTTGGCATGTAATGCCTGCCGGGGACAAATGGCAAAACAGTTCTGTACAAACTGTTTATATCTTGTAAAAGTCGTTCCTTTCAGAACATCGTTTCCACCATACCGTTCATCGTTAAAAAGCGTATGGCCTATATATTTCATGTGTACACGGATCTGATGCGTACGTCCGGTCTCCAGACGGCATTTCACCAAAGTGACATAGCCCAGACGCTCCAGTACGGAGTAATGGGTAACAGCCGTTTTGCCCTGGTCACCCTCCGGGAAAACCGTCATCTGCATCCGGTCACGCGGATCGCGTCCGATATTACCTTCGATACGCCCTTCATCCTCCTTCACGATTCCCCAAACCAAAGCACGATACTCGCGTTTGGTCGTTTTATTGAAAAACTGAAGGCTCAGATGGGCTTTCGCTTCCGGCTTTTTAGCTACGACCAGCAGCCCGGAAGTATCTTTGTCGATACGGTGGACCAAGCCCAATGCCGGATCATTCGGATCGTAGGTAGGATCATCTTTCAGATACCATGCCAGTGCATTCACCAGTGTTCCGGTATAATTACCGTGACCCGGATGCACGACCAGACCTGCCGGTTTATCCACAACCAGCAAATCATCGTCTTCATAAATGATCTTTATAGGAATATTTTCAGGAATAATAGCCAAGTCACGACGGGGGCGGGACATCATGATCGTCACCACATCCTCCGGCTTCACCCGGTAATTACTTTTTACAGGTTTTCCGTTCGCCATGATACAACCGGCATCGGCAGCCAACTGTATCCGGTTACGGGTCGCACCCATCATCCGGTCTACCAGGAATTTATCTACCCGCAACAAGGACTGTCCGCGATCGGCAACGAAGCGGAAATGTTCATACAGCCGGGGAGTACCATCCTCGTTCTGTTCTAACAGGTCATCAACCTGTTCATCATCCATTTCGTCGAAAAATTCATCCATAGTTAAAACCAGTTTTCTTCTTCACTATCCAATGATTCAACGGGCATATTAGACAAAGAGTCGGTAGGAAGCTCTGCATCCCCACTGCTCACTTTCAGCACCAAAGGCGCCGTGAGCGGGACATGCTCCCCTTTCGCCAGAGTCCGTCCGCGTAAATCGACAGAGACAGCCAGATCTTTGAAATCACCCGGGACATACTCAATCTCTACTTTTTCAAATCCACGGGCTTTTAATAGCGCATACGCCTGGCGGAACGACAAGTCTTCCACTTCCGGAATCGTCGCCATCTGCGAGGTCAATGCATTCACCGTTATAAATACGATACGTCCCTCTTTCACCTTCGAACCTGCCGACGGCACCAGTTCGACAATTGCCCCCGGATCTACATCCTTGGAGAACACTGAGTCGATCACATTATAACGTAAGTTATTATTTTTGAAGAATTCAGCCGCTTCTTCTATCTTCAGCCCTTTTACATCCGGTACGACAACCGCTTCATTATGCCGCGTATACTTATCGAGCCATACCAACGTACCATAGATCAGTGCACAGGCAACGACCACTGCCAGCAAGAGATTCAGGACGTACGGATTCTTTATCAGTTTAACAAAAAAGTTATTCATTTCTGTTTGTTTTTGTAGGCGGGATCAAAAATAGAAAACAAAGCCGTTAAAACAAAGAAAGTAAAGGCTTTTTAGCAAAAACCTCTACTTTCTTATACTAATTTCTTCTAACGGAGATTATCCGTTATATTCGTCAGATACAGTTAATTTAGCTCTTCCTTTAGCACGACGAGATGCTAATACTCTGCGGCCATTAGCAGTAGCCATTCTAGAACGGAAGCCATGCTTGTTCTTTCTTTTTCTGTTGGAAGGTTGGAATGTTCTTTTCATCTTTCTATATATTTATTTATTATTATCTTACATATCAATTCGGGCTGCAAAGATAGAGGCTTTTTTTTAATAAACAAAGAGTTGAAAGTTTTTTCTTTTAATTCCAGCCCGGATTCTGTGTCAAATATTCACCTACTGTTTATCTAACATTAAAATGGCATATATGTTTTATTCTCAAAATTAGCATGCTGCCCTTCAAATTTCTTCGCTTCCTCACCTTCCGGATTCAGTTCGATGGACTTTTTCAGGTCTTCAAAAGCACCTTCTTTATCACCTTTCAGGTTCTTCGCCCGTCCCCGTTCGGCATATGCCTTAGCAAAGTCGGGACGGATCTCGATCGCCTCGTCAAAGAAAGCAATGGCTTCGTCCAGCAATTCTTTTGTGATCAGGAGCGTTCCTTTCAGGATACAGGCATCTTCATTGAACGGATTCAAGTCCAAAGCCTGTTGATAATCGTCAGCGGCAGCGTCCAGATTCCCTAACGATTCATGTATTTTTCCTCTTACCAAATAAGTTGTTTCCTCTTCGGGAGTCAAAGAGATGGCCTTTTCGATATCGGGCAAAGCCTCTTTTCCCTGCTTCAAAGCGAGTAAAACTTCCGCACGAAGTAAATATGCATCTGTAAAATCATCTTTCAAAGCGATCGCTTTCGTCAGGTCGGCGATAGCTCCGAGCTGGTCGCCGGTCGTTCTCTTGGCTTTAGCCATCAGGAACCAGGCAAGATGATTGGATTCTTCCAGTTCGATCACCCGCAGGCAGTCTGCGATCACTTCTGCATCTTTATCCTGCATAAAGAGCACACTCACTCTTGTCAGTAAGGTCTGCACATGATCCGGTTCGATTTCTATCATCCGGTTCAATGTTTCCAATGCCTTTTCCGTCTGGTTAGCCATCGAGTAAGCCGACACCAGGTAATTCATTGTTTCAAAATCCTCCTGAATATTCAGGGCTTCCGTAAAACATTTGATGGCATAAGCGACTTGTCCGATCTTTTGGGCACGGATACCGTCATATTTTAATATGTCAAAATTTTTCTGATCGTTTTTTGCTTTCCCTTCTGCACTATCCTCATTTTTTGAAGAAGAGAATAAAGATGTAAAGAAATTTCCCATGGCTATATATTTATGTTCGAGAGGGCAAATATACAATTATTTTAGCATCTAACACCAACTAAGAACAAACCCGTTTCCTTTCATAAACTTGCCTTTATTTTTTTAATGATAACTGAAAATCCATCCATCAACGATTGGAAACGCGACTGGCCCGCAATATTATGATTTTCATCTTTGTCATCCTGATGATCAAACAGCATACGTGAGGTCTTCTCCTTTTTCACCCATTCAGTATAGCTATAGCGGTTATTCACCAGGTTATCACCGCCTTGCCATTGAATAAAAACCTCATCCTGTATCTTAACCTTCCGGTCCTTCAGAACAGGCACGAAGCTCTTTCCCTGCAACTGTCCCTCCGGTTGAGGAAGTCCGCAAAGATCGCAAAGCGTAGGATACAAATCGACAAAACTGACCATAGATTCGGTCTTTCCTGTCTCCATTCCGGGAACTTTGACTATCAGTGGGACATGAGTAGCCCGATCAAACAGGGTATGTTTTCCCCAGAATGTATGTTCACCCAGAGCCCAGCCATGATCGCCTAACAGAACAACGATTGTATTTTTATCCAGTTCCAGTTTTTTCAACTCTTCCAATATCATTCCTATCTGGGCATCTATATAACTGACACAAGCGTAATATCCATGTTTTGCCTCCCTTTGAAAAACCTCCTCCTGCAGGTCATTCACACGGGCATAAGAAAACAGTTCTCCCGACTGCGTCACCTCTTTCGGAAGATTGTCAGGCCGATAAGGATTATCCGCTAAGGGGATCCGGTCGCGCTCATACATATCCCAATATTTCTTCGGAGCATTGAAAGGCAGGTGAGGACGCCAGAATCCACAGGCCAGGAAAAACGGTTTGTTCATCTTTTTCAGACGCCGCAAATCTTCCATTGTCCTGACAGCTCCTTTTCCATCGTCATAAGCCGTATCAGGCACATCCGCTGATTCACAGAACGGACCGCGCATTGTTTTCGGGTTGATAAAATTACCTGATTCTTTATTCATCCACAATTCCCACTTATTATACTCCGCCCAGTCCGAGCCATATCCATCGGGATTAACCCTCCAGGGATATTCACTCCAACTATCGTCATGATCTTCTATATTATGAAATATTTTGCCGTTGGAGACCGTATAATAACCATGATCGGTAAACCATTTGGAAATAGGGACCGCCGAAGGGCAGTCACGTGAAGCCCACGCATCAAACCCGATGAATCTATCCGGATAATAAGGCAATACTCCTGTCAACAGACTGGCACGCGAAGCACCACTCACCGGAACATTACAATAGGCATTCTGAAACAATAAAGACGATTCCGCCAAACGATCGATATGGGGAGTTTTAATTGCTTTTACGCCATAACATCCTAATTCCGGACGAAGATCATCCGCCATAATAAACAGGACATTCGGACGCTCTTTGGATTGAGCGTATAAAGAACCTACAGTACAACACAGGGCTGCGGGTACGATCATTTGTTTGATGCAGAAATTCATAATATATATAGAGCTAAGTTCATCTTACAAAAATACCGGATTATTTAAGTTCTGCAATGAAAATATAGTAATTAAACAATATTCTGATCCTCAGATTATAATCTATTGTAACTTTGCTGTAGTCAACAGATCGGCACACCTGTCTTTTACCCATGTAAATATCATTTTACTAATATAAAACCAAATTCACAAGCATATTGACTGAAAAGCAGGGATATGAATAACACATACATTCAGCATCATTCACTTTACAGAAAAATGATTTTTATATTTATTAACATACCTTCCAGCTAAAAATGCCTTTTCACTCCCCTATAGACGGGATAAAATTCGTTTTAAACGAGATTAAATTTTATTGAAAACGAATTCTATTTTTATTACAGAAAAATTTTGCTGCGACTAAAATTAATTTGTGTTAATTTAAAGAGAAATATATTGCTTCAAGAATGACAAAAAAGCCTATCCGCATGTTTTAAAACACTTCCACACATCTGGAACTATCCTGAAACCAGACAGACATTAAATATCATAAACTACATAAAACACATCCAACAACAACAAAAGAAAAGCCATTACATTCACAAACACGACTAAATAACATCAATTCGATCGAAATAACAGCATTTCAAACACGACTATCTTCTCTACAACTGCATAAAAAACAAACAGTCTATTCCTCCCCCGAATAATCTTCCTACAAGACACATAATATAGCATTTTGTCAGTTTGATACCTTTGTAAAAACATCAGACATCTGTCATGCCCCGGTATCGAACACGAATACAAGATAAGCGAAATGACAAAACCTGCTTTTTATCACAAAAAAACACAATAACCTAACAATACAAAACTTATCTAACGCAAAACATTTCATTCTTTTACTATTTTTTATATTACAAAAAAAGACATACTAACGATATTTTATTATATTTGCATGCAATTTATAACTTGGCGGAGATTGTTTTAGTTACTTCTCTCAGAGATATTAGATACTTTTATTGCACACAAATATAAATATGGAAAACATAGAAACTGGACTATTATTAATGGTCGTAGGAATGACCACAGTATTTGCTATTCTTTTGATCGTTATTTATTTAGGTAAAGGATTAATCACACTGGTTAACAAATACGCACCTGAAGAAGTCATCGTAAAAAAGCAAACGGTAACACAAGCCGCCGCAGCACAGGCAGGAAATGTATCAGGCAAGACCACAGCAGCAATCGTAGCAGCAGTCAGCATGGTTACAGGCGGACAGGGCAAGGTTACAAAGATCGAGAAAATATAATACTAGCTATACACAAAATATCATGAAAAGAGAAATCAAATTCAGTTTGGTTTTCAGAGACATGTGGCAATCTGCCGGTAAATATGTCCCTAGAGTAGACCAACTAACAAGAGTTGCCCCCGCTATCGTTGAGATGGGCTGTTTCGCCCGCGTTGAAACCAACGGAGGAGGTTTTGAGCAAGTTAATTTACTATTCGGAGAAAATCCTAATAAAGCCGTACGCGAATGGACGAAGCCATTCCATGAAGCAGGTATTCAAACACATATGTTAGACCGTGCCCTGAACGGACTTCGTATGAGCCCGGTGCCCGCTGACGTGCGCCAGCTTTTCTACAAGGTAAAAAAAGCACAGGGAACCGATATTACCCGTACGTTCTGCGGACTGAACGATGTACGCAACATCGCTCCTTCCATCCAGTATGCCAAAGAGGCCGGAATGATCTCCCAGTGCTCACTCTGTATCACCCACTCTCCCATCCATACGGTTGAATATTACACCAAGATGGCCCTGGAACTGATCGAGCTGGGAGCAGACGAGATCTGTATCAAAGATATGGCCGGTATCGGTCGTCCTTATTCGCTGGGACAGATCGTTGCCAATATCAAAGCCAAACATCCTGAAATACCTATCCAGTATCATAGCCACGCAGGCCCCGGATTCAATGTTGCTTCCATTCTGGAAGTTTGTAATGCCGGCTGCGACTATATCGACGTAGGTATGGAACCGCTTTCATGGGGTACAGGACATGCCGACCTGCTGACCGTACAGGCGATGCTGAAAGATGCCGGTTACAAAGTACCGGAGATCAATATGGAAGCCTATATGAAAGTGCGCAGTATGATCCAGGAATTTATGGACGATTTCTTAGGTTTGTATATCAGCCCGAAGAACCGCTTGATGAACTCCCTGCTGATCGGTCCGGGACTTCCCGGCGGTATGATGGGTAGCCTGATGGCCGACCTGGAAAAGAATCTGGAATCGATCAATAAGAGCAATATCAAGAACAACAAGCCGTTGATGTCGCAAGACCAGCTGCTTATCAAGCTGTTCGACGAAGTGGCTTATGTATGGCCGCGTGTAGGTTATCCTCCATTGGTAACGCCGTTCAGCCAGTACGTGAAGAACCTGGCGTTAATGAACGTGATGCAGATGGAAAAAGGGAAAGCCCGCTGGAGCATGATCGCCGACGATATCTGGGATATGATTCTCGGAAAAGCAGGCAGACTGCCTGGTCCGCTTGCACCGGAGATTATCGAGAAAGCAAAAGCCGAAGGACGCGAGTTCTTCACCGGTAATCCGCAGGATAACTACCCGGACGCACTCGACAAATACCGCAAGATGATGAACGAAAAGCAATGGGAAACAGGTGAAGACGACGAAGAACTGTTCGAATACGCCATGCACCCGGCTCAGTATGAGGCTTACCGTTCAGGAAAAGCGAAAGTAGAATTCCTGGCGGATGTTGCCCTGAAGAAAAAAGCCCAGCAGGAAAAGGAACATCCGACCGCACCGGTTGCCTCTGCTCCCGCCCTGCCTACGACGCCACAGGTATTGACGGTAGACGTCGACGGACAGCCTTACCGTGTAACCGTAGCTTTCGGAGATTCTGCCAATGCTGCACCGGTGGCTGCCCCTACAAAAGCTGCACAACCTGCCGCATCTGCAGCTCCCGCACCGGCGGCAGGCGCAGGCAACGAGGTTCTTTCGCCGCTGGAAGGTAAATTCTTCCTGGTGAAGAATGCTTCTGAAACTCCGCTCAAAGTGGGTGACGTGGTAAAAGAAGGCGATGTTCTTTGCTACGTGGAAGCAATGAAAACATACAATGCCGTACGTTCCGAATTCAGCGGAACGATCACTTCCATCAATTATGCCGGTGGTGATGCGGTTTCGGAAGATGACGTATTAATGACGATACAGTAATGAACGAGATATTTCAAAATCTGTATGAAATGACTGCGTTCAGCAACATTATTGCTGAACCGCAGTTCCTGATCATGTATGCAATCGCATTCATATTGCTTTATCTGGGTATCAAGAAACAATATGAACCTTTGCTGCTTGTCCCTATTGCGTTCGGAGTGTTGCTCGCCAACTTCCCGGGAGGTGATATGGGTGTGATCCAGGCTGATGAAAACGGATTGATCAACGTACACGGGGTAATGAAGAATATCTGGGAAATGCCTTTGCACGACATTGCGCATGAACTGGGAATCATGAACTTCATTTACTATATGCTAATCAAGACGGGGTTCCTTCCGCCAATTATCTTTATGGGCGTAGGAGCTTTGACCGACTTCGGCCCGATGCTTCGTAACCTTCGCCTGTCTATCTTCGGTGCGGCTGCCCAGCTGGGTATTTTCACCGTATTATTGGTTGCCATCCTGATGGGATTCACACCGAAAGAGGCCGGATCACTCGGTATCATCGGTGGTGCAGACGGACCGACTGCAATTTTTACGACCATCAAACTGGCTCCGCATTTGTTAGGACCGATCGCTATTGCTGCTTATTCATATATGGCATTGGTTCCGGTGATCATACCGATGGTTGTGAAGGCGCTTTGTTCTAAAAAGGAACTTTGCATCAATATGAAAGAACAGGAAAAGAAATTCCCGTCAACAGTAGAGATCAAGAATATGCGTGTTCTTAAAATCATATTCCCGATCATCGTAACGACTGTTGTAGCTTTATTTGTTCCCAGTTCTGTACCTTTGATCGGTATGTTGATGTTCGGTAACCTGGTGAAAGAGATCGGAACAAACACCTTCCGCCTGTTCGATGCCGCCTCAAACAGTATCATGAACGCGGCAACGATCTTCCTCGGATTATCGGTCGGTGCAACCATGACGGCGGAGGCATTCCTGAATCTGACAACAATCGGTATCGTAGTCGGCGGATTCCTGGCATTTGCCTTGTCTATCGCCGGAGGTATTTTCTTCGTGAAGCTGTTCAACTTATTCACCAAGAAAAAAATCAACCCGCTTATCGGTGCAACCGGATTAAGTGCCGTTCCGATGGCTTCGCGTGTAGCCAACGAAATAGCCCTGAAATACGATCCGAAAAACCATGTGCTTCAATATTGTATGGCCAGTAACATCTCCGGTGTGATCGGTTCGGCTGTTGCGGCAGGTGTATTGATATCGTTCTTAGGTTAAAACTGATAACATACGACAGTATGTCAAAACGAATATTTACCGGACGCAGATAACGCTGAATTCGCAGAGTAACGCAGACATTATTAATTATCAATAAAATAAATCTGTGTATATCTGCGAATTCAGCGTTATCTGGGTCCGGTTTATTTGTTTGGGCACATTTTCACCTCTCTCTTCCGACATTTTACAAAGATTAAAGTAACTCATTTCGGTCTTTTTGAGCATTTATTAACCTTTTCTAATAAATAAATTGCCCTCAAATGCTGTAATCCAAAAATAAATACTTTAATTTGTGACTTGATATAGGAATGCTTTTTATCCTTTTCTTAAATGTGATTGAATATGAAGGACACTCATGAAACTAATCTGCCGGCTGAAGAAACTGGCAAATTGGAAGAAACTAAAGCACCGGAAGTGACTCCGGAAAACAACATTGCGGCTGAAGTTGAAACGACCGGAACAGTGGAAGAAACGACTGAAACGGCGACAGATGCTACTGTAACGGTAGAGGAAGCAACAGCGAATGCGATCGGTAAATTGTCTAAAGAAGAGATTCTTGAAAAATTGACCGAACTGGTAAATGCTGCTGCCGAAACTGCACGCAACGAGGTGGAATCGTTGAAACAGGCATTTTACAAAATCCACAGAGCCGAAGTTGAAGAATCGAAGAAAACATTCCTCGAAGACGGAGGAGAAGAAAAGGATTTCGTTGCACCTGAAGATGAAGCCGAAAACAAACTGAAAGAATTGCTGACTGTTTACAAAGAAAAAAGAGCGGCAATCCTGGCAGAAGAGGATCGTGTGAAGGCAGCGAACTATGCTCTGAAACTCCAACTGATCGATCAGTTAAAAATCTTGACAGAAAGCCAGGACGATTTCAATAAACTATACAACGACTTTAAGGACATCCAGCAGAGATGGAAAGAAATTAAACTCGTACCACAGGAACATGCAAACGAACTGTGGAAAAACTATCAGACGTACAGCGAAAGATTCTACGATATAATCAAGATCAACAACCAGTTCCGCGATTATGACTTCAAGAAGAATCTGGAACTGAAAACTGCCTTGTGCGAAACAGTCGAAAAGTTGCAGACAGAACCGGATGTCGTATCCGCGTTCCACCAGCTTCAGAAACTGCACCAGCAATGGCGTGAGATCGGTCCGGTAGCAAAAGAACTGCGCGAAGAGCTATGGGCTCGTTTCAAAGCGGCTTCTACCGTGATCAACAAACGTCACCAGGAGCACTTCGAATCACTGAAATCGAAAGAGCAGGAGAATCTGATCGCTAAAACAGCTATCTGCGAAGAAATAGAAGGTATCGACTTCGAAGCTTTGAAGACATTCAAAGACTGGGAAGAAAAGAACAAAGAGGTAATCGCTTTACAGGAAAAATGGAAAACAATCGGTTTCGCACCGAAAAAATCCAATGTGAAGATATTCGAACGCTTCCGTGCAGCCTGTGATGTTTATTTCAATAAGAAAAGTACTTTCTACAAAGGTATCAAAGAAGAGATGGAAAAGAATCTCGAATTGAAAAAGGCCTTGTGTGAAAAAGCCGAAGCCCTGAAAGACAGTACAGAATGGAAGAGTACGACTGAAAAGATGATCGCTCTGCAGAAGGAATGGAAAACGATCGGTTCGGTAGCCCGCAAGCATTCGGACATCGTTTGGAAACGTTTCATTTCTGCTTGTGATTATTTCTTCGAACAAAAGAATAAGAACGTGTCTTCCCAGAAAAGCGTAGAACAGACAAACCTGGCTGCCAAGAAAGCGTTGATCGAAAAGATCAATAAGTTGGATGAAACACTGGCCACAGACGACGCTTTAGCTGAACTGAAAGGTTTGATGGCAGAATGGAATGCGATCGGTCACGTTCCTTTCAAGGAAAAAGATAAAATCTATAAAGAATATCACGAAGCGGTAGACAATCAGTTCGACCGTTTGAAAGTAGACCAGACTGACCGTAAAATGCAGTCGTACCGCAGCAATCTGAACGATATGACAAGCGGAGAACACGGAAAGGGCAAACTGTACGGCGAACGTGAAAAACTGATGAGAATGTATGACCGCATGAAAAATGAATTGCAGACATACGAAAACAACATCGGCTTCCTCAGCATATCCTCTAAAGGCGGTGGTGGTCTTGTAAAAGAGATGGAGCGCAAGATCGAAAAACTGAAAGATGAGATGGCGCTCATAATCAAAAAGATCGATGCGATAGATGAAAATCTTGAATAAATAAAAACGAAGCCGTCTCACTAACAGACGGCTTCGCTGTTTATATAACTTATGATATCTCAGATACATTTTTTTAATCCGGGGCATGAAACGGCTGTATTAGTGGGTTCCGAAAACTATACGCCTCCAGCCAATGTACAAAGGATGATAAGGGAATTATCATACCTTCCGGTTTGGTATGCAAACAGTAACGATTATGTCTACGTGGAAGAGATCGCTTCTCCCCGTTTTTTCTCTTTAAAACCGAAAGAGTTCAGGCCATTTGCCACTCTTGTCACCGGCAAAGAACTGAAGAGTTTGGAAACATCGTTCACAGAATTGGAAGCTGCTCCCTGGGGATTATCCCCACATAGCCTACATCTATTCCGGAAGCTAAAAAACAACTTCAATCTGAATTTATCCGTACCGGCCTGGAAAGAAGATTATTTCCGGTTGACCGGACGGCAAACGGCAGCTGAGTGCCTGGAACTGATACGCCAGCAATTACCTGACCTTCCGATCCCGGTCGCTCCCAAATTTTGCAAGAAGATCAGGGAAATTGAGAAATATCTGATCCTGCAGAATGCTCCATTTATCGTAAAAACTCCCTATTCTTCATCCGGACGCGGTTTGCTCTGGATTCCGGAACGCAAACTGACGACCAAAGACCGTAACTGGATAGAAGGGGCCATTGCCAAACAAGGGATTGTCAGCATTGAATGCGGTCTGAATAAGGTACAGGATTTAGCGATGGAGTTTTATTCTGACGGGAATGGAAATGTCACCTACGAAGGATTGTCTATTTTCGGAACGGGAGAAAAAGGGGCCTACTCGGGAAATGTATTAGGCAGCCAGGAGTATCTAAGCACACCGATCAAACGCTGGGTTGGAGAAGATGTTTATCTTCAGATACAAAATACGGTTACCGATGCTCTGAAGCGCATATATGGCAATCTCTATCGCGGATATCTGGGTGTAGATATGATCGTCTATAAAACAAAGGACGGTACGCATGCCATCCATCCCTGTATCGAAATCAACATGCGTTACACAATGGGGCTGGTCGCTTTACGCCTCAGCCAGAAATACCTGGCACCTGCCGCTATCGGCGATTTCAACATTACCTATGAGAGTAAAGACGGAGAAGCCTACGAACGTCATCGTTTTATGAAAGATACTTATCCGCTTATTATCGAAAACGGCAAGATCAGGGAAGGATATTTATCTTTATGCCCGGTCACAAAAGAGACAAGGTACAGGGCTTATATGTTAGTCATGTAACTTTGGTTTTTATCTAAGCCAAATAAGAGTATCTTATGGAAAGATTTCAAGTAATAGCATAAATATTGACTATGCGCTTAATATATATAATATTTTACATATTTAACGTAAGCAATATGCATTAATACAAAAACCATACATATATTAGGGAGGGTTTAAATAAAATATATCATGAAAAGATTTGTATTGAGTATTTTTGTTCTTTCATTAAGTGCAACAGTCTTTTTGGGAGACTATTCATCAGCCAAAAACGCGGATAAAGATGCAGATCCTAATGTTTTGGCACTAAGAACCTCCCTTAAAAGTTCACAATGTTATGGACATGATGACGGAAAGGAATATCATTGCACCAAGACAGATGCCCCTGATGTATGTGTGCTTTGTGATGACGACCTTGTAATTACTCCCCCAGAGCCAGAGCAGCCGCCTATAGAGCCTGTTCTTTAAAAAATGACCTAAGAAGCAATAATTATTATCAATAAGACTCTAATACTTATTGCTTCTTTATAATAATATTATGTATTGTTATGAAAAAAAATCATTGTTATAATTATTTGTTTTATTATTCTATTTCAATCCTGTGCAAATAATGATAAACAAAAAGAATTATATACATTACAAGCAACAGATTATCGTATTAGTTTACAACTAGACTCTTGGACTACTCAAAATCTAGGGTTACCACAGCTTATATCAGACAGTACAGGAATAGAGTTTCTTGTATTCCAGCATGGTTCATTTCCTCAACTATTATTCTACAATAAGGCAAATGGGAAACTTGTAAAAAGAATCACAATGCCATTGGAAGGGCCAGAATCTATACATCGATTTATTGGTTTTAGATTTAAAAATATAAATGAAATCTATCTTACCGAAACTGACGCTGAAGCAATAAATATTATTAACTCAGATGGCAAATTATTAAAACGCCTTATAGGAAAAACAACAGATAATAAGACTATCCAGTTTAAATTCGATGTCTTCCAAATTGTAGGAGACTCTATCTACTTTGGGCTATATGTCAACCATAAAAACCCCTCGCACATAAGACTACAAGAAAGCCCAATGTGCGCAATACTCAATACACAAACTAATTTATTCCAAACACTTCCTTTTACATATTATCATTTGGTACAGGAAGAAAATAAAGATTTTATATCCATTCCTTTCAAATTAAACTTCAATGGAGAAGAATTTATCTATTCATTCATAAATATGGAAGATATTTACGTTACAGATATACAACACAAAAAAGTTCGTAAAATAAAAGTAAAAAGTAAATATCTACCTTCTCTTGAATTTGAAGTACCTAAAAGATCTAACGTCGAGACAGATTTATATTGGAAAAAAATAAAAAAAGGCAGTTATGGTCCTTTTTTATATGATCCATACAGAAACTTATATTATCGTATAGCTTTTCCTCCTATGGAATTTGAAAAAGACATAAATGCCAGCGAACTCATGAAATTTGGGCTTCACTATTTTTCTATTATGATATTAAATAAAGACTTTCAAATCCTTGATGAAATTCTCATGCCCAAAGACACATATAACCCCTTTACCATGTTTATTGATAAAGATGGTCTATATATTAGCGAAAGTCATTTCTTAAATCCCAATTTTAATGAGGATATTATACCTCTACGCAGATTCAAAATCATCAAAAAGAAATAATATGCATATGAAACATATACTATTTTTGTTCTTATTATCATCTTTATTGTCATGCATGCAAGAAAGAGAGATTGACCCTGTTACAAAAATCGTTAACGAATGGAAAGGTAAAGTAATTAAATTTCCTCAACATTTAGTATATACAATTCAAGGCATGGATACTATACCTTTTGATACATCTCAAGCTCAATACAAAATTCTTATTTACACAGATTCTATAGGGTGCACAAGTTGTAAACTTAAAATCAATCAATGGAAAGAATTTATTGCTCATTTAGACTCCACAATGTCAGAAGATGTATGCTTTCTATTCTTCTTTCATTCACAAAGTGTCAAAACAATCAGGGCAGAGTTATATACTTCAAACTTTAAATATCCTGTTTGTATCGACATTAATGATAGCATAAATAAACTAAACAATTTCCCCAATAAATTTGATTATCAAACATTTTTACTAAACAATCAAAATAAAATTCTAGCGATTGGAAACCCGATAAATAATTCTGCGATTAAAGAGCTATATTTAAACATATTACACAAAAAAATATCTATCCAAAAATATCAACGACAGCTTTAGTTTCTACTAATTTGATTGATTTAGGTGATACTAAATTATCTAATGCTGCAAAAGCCTCTTTCAACATAAAAAATACTGGACAAAACCCTTTGGTTATTACCGGAATTGATACATCTTGCGGATGTGTAAGTGTTCAATATGAAAAAGAAATAGTCAATAAAGGAGGAGAAATTATTATTACCATAATGTACGAACCAAAAAAATCAGGAAAATTCCATGAATCAATTCTAGTTAGAGGTAATATTCCTAATCCTATAAAACTAGACATAAAAGGTAATTCTATTTAATTAAAAAAAATTATCTACATAACCGATTGATTAATTGGATTTCTTTTGGATATATTTTAAAAAGTTCGTCTTTCTGTGCCAGTTCAAAATCTTTATAATCAAAACCGGGGGCAACGGCACAACTGACCAACACAAAGCCTTCCGGATTTTTAAGACAGGCGGCAAACCATGTATCTGGTTCAATTGTAACCTGTAGTTGTCCTTCTTCCTGGTCTGATAATTCATGACAGACAAGTCCTGTTTCTTCAAAAGAAAAGATCAATAAAGGAGTTCCTTTATGAAAGAACCAGCTTTCCGGGGATTTTATACGGTGAAAAGCCGAAAAGTCCGAATCTTTGAGCAAATAATAGATCGTAGTCAACACCCGCTGGTCTGCCGGATATCCTGCAACGGGTTTCCAGTTGTCCGGTCGGTATTTTTCTTTAAAATAACCACCTTCCCGATGTGGGGACATCTTTAATCTTTCAATCCAGTAAGCAGCTTGTTTGTCAGGAATCATTTGTCTATTTTATTATTTATGGTGGCGAACAGTACGGATTGTTTTAACATCTCCCTTATTTCCACCTAATTTATAACCCAAAGATAGTCCAAAAGTAAATGTTCGGTCATGCACACCTTTCGATAAATGAGTAAAACTAGGTAAATAAGCGATATTAAAACCTAACTGCATATTTCCAATATCTTTCCGTATGCCTCCTACGCATTTCAAACCGAACAAAACAGGGTGAATGCCATCCAGATTTTCTTTAGTAGGCTCATAACCTTCTGGTCTGGATTGATCAAAATCAATATATGTTACTGTCACCGATTTTAAATTAAAATCAAGACGAGGACCAACTCCGATAAAAAAAGTATAACCATCATGGCTTGTCTTCTTAATATCGAATGTTGTACTTACGGTCAGATAATGCAGTTTATTTTTCATCGTGACATATCCATTTTCTCCTGTAATCGGATTATAAAATATTTTGTCCCGACTACCTCTTCGCATATATCCTATACTGCTGGATAAATTATACCATCCTTTATCCATATACTGCATTCCTAAAGCCATCTGGTAGGGATAAACCTTTCCTAATCCCTCCTTAGAATGCCGCATAGAAGTAATACTAAACCCATTCTCCAACGTAACCACTTGTGCTTTTCCCATTGCTGCAATAGACAACAGCACACATACCAACCATACACAACTCTTATTTTTCATAACTTGTATTTATTTTGTTATGATAGTTAAACGAGAGTCGAAACAGTTTCGTATGTTACCCCCTGGTATTTAGGACAACTATAGGGGATTTTTTATTATACGGGTAAAAACTTCTTCCCGACAATTACGGGCAACAGGAATTTCATGCCCTGCCACCTTCAACATATTTCCCTCAACCAGATTAACATGATGCACATTGACGATATACGAACGATGGGTCTGAATAAAGAGATCTCCCGGCAAAGAGTTTATGATATTTTTCATCGTAGAATGAACAAGTATTTTTTCTGTCAGAGTATAGATCGTTATGTAGTTTTCCAGTCCTTCTACAAAAAGGATATCCTTGAAATACACTTTCTTCATTTGTTTATCACTCTTTACAAAAAAGAAATCTTCCACTTCGGTAGGAACCTCTTTTTGCAAAAGAGCATGTACCTTATTGACTGCTTTCAGAAAGCGTTCAAAAGGGATCGGTTTCAGCAGATAGTCCGTCACATCCAGTTCATACCCCTTCAGCGCATATTGTTCATAGGCGGAAGTGATGATTACTTTCGGAGGGTTTGTCAGGGTGGCCAGCAAATCCAGACCGGAAAGATAAGGCATCTCGATATCCAGAAAAAGCAAATCAGGCTGTTCCGTCTTTAAAAGCGTATTCAACTGTATGGCATCTTCACATACGCCTGTCAGCGTCAGGAAATCCACTTTCTCCACATACGATTGCAATCCTTGGCAAGCAACGGGTTCATCATCTGTTATGATACATTTTATTTTCATACATTATCTGTTTCAATTGTCAATCGGGCAATAAAACAAAATGGTTTATCCTGTATTTCCAGGCTGTATTTATCCGGATATAACAGGACAAGCCGCCTTTGGAGATTTTCCAAACCGATACCTTTACGGACTGTTTTTTCTGGCGGGTTCAATGGTTTGGAGTTTTCGATACAAAATATGATCTTTTCGTCTTCCAGCGACATATTCAAATTAATCTTATACTCTCCGCCCACATATTTAAAAGCATTCTCTATCAAAGGTAAAAAAAGTAACGGATAAATTTCCTGATCTTTCAGCTTATCATCGATATGCACTTCCAACACCAGCCGTTTACTCATCCGTAGCCGCTGAAAATCCATATAAGTTTTCAGATAATCGATTTCCCGCCGGACCGGAACCTGTTGATTTCCGCCATACAATTGATACCGTAACAACTCCGACAGCATTTCCAATGTATGCCGGGGTATCGGATTCTTTTCATCGATCTGGAAATAGACCGTATTCAAAGCATTAAAAAGGAAATGAGGATGATACTGTGCCCGAAGAAATTTAAGTTCGATCTCCAACTGATCGACTTTTATCTTCTCCAGCTGTAAGGTTTGCTGATTATATTCTTTCTCCAGCTTATCGTTTCGAATCAGAATGTAGTACAAGAAAAAATACAATATACAAACGACATTTGCGATCACATAATCGGCAAGCTTATCGCCCATATATAAAATACCTATAGAATCACCGGCATACAAAATCAGATTCACACTTAAAAACAAATACACAACCAACAAAGTATATTCCAGTGTTACGGAAAAACTTTTAGCCCTAACCTTCTCCATATAATAGCGGCCTTTGAAATCAAATCCATAACTCACTAATACGGAAACTAATAATGCTATTACATGAAGTGATTTAGACTCTGCCCAAAATGGATTATGATTCGGCAAATCAGTAACCAACCGAATGGTATTGAACATGACGACACCCAGAATCAACGGATACATCCAGCGAAGAAACAATTTCATATCAGTATGCTTTATTTCTACAAATTTATTCTTTTACTCCGATGTAGCACTACCGGCTACAAAAAAACACCTATCTCTTTTGCTTTTTGTATCAAAAGTAGACGGGTGGAGATACGTGAGAAAATTATTGTGACAAAGGGTAAGAATTATTTGACGAATGGTTATTCTTTCTCAAATTCTTCCAACTCCTGAAGTCCTTTTTTGTTGCTGTGCATTTATTAACTCGTTATCGTATTGTTTACTACATCAGTCGTATACAAAGATGAATAATTACAATGACGAGGAAAAATAATATTATTTATTAACAAAATTAGTATTGTTCGTTACAGAGAAAAACCTACTTTTGTTTCAAATAAGAAACAAAGTTCCACATAAGAAACCAATAAACAATCCAAACAACCATGATCACGCAGGTAGAAACAGAGGAGAAGAATACAACAAAATACAATATCCCGATGCTTGAAAAAAGCTTCGAGCTACTGGAGTTTCTGGTCAATTACCCCAGTGGCCTAACCATGCAGGAAATTGTAAATTTGCTGGATACGCCTAAAACAACCATATACCGGTTATTAAATTCGATGCAGGGCATGGGATATCTGACAAAAGATGCAGATACACAACGCTACTCCCTATCCAAGCGATTCCTGAAACTGGGACTGGCTGCTTTGGGCGAATCGAATATAGTAGAACAATCGCTGGCTCCGATGCGCGCCTTGCGAGATACGATCAAGGAAAGTGTTATGTTGGGTGTCTTCATGGAGAACCGGGTCGTCCTGCTCGAACAGGTTTTAGGCTCACATAATTTCACTTTCCTACTACGCCCCGGCACCAGCTTTTTTCTGCATGCCTCGGCACCGGGTAAACTTTTCCTGGCTTACCTTTCGGACGAGGAGCGTGAAAAAGCGATGCAAACTATTCAATATACAGTCTTCAACAAGCGTACGATCGCCAACGAAGAACAGATGCGAAAAGAAATAAATCATATAAGAAAAGTTGGCTATGCCGTCGACCTGGAAGAAGAAATGGCAGGCGTTCATTGCATTGCAACCCCCATATTCAACCAATTCGGCAGTATCGCAGCAACCATCTGGACTTCCGGTCCATCCGGCCGGTTGGAAAAAGAGAAATTCCCGGAAACATCGAAAGAACTGATCCGGACAGCTAACATCATCTCCGCAAACCTGGGGTATATTCCTAAATAAATCATCATTTTCTAAATACGGACACCATGAGAAACTACAGCAAATTCATCATCTTTCTGGCGACAGTCTGCATAGGGAGTATGCAACTTTCCGCCGAACAAATGGACCCGAAGAAAATTACACTCACCGCAAAGGCCAAAGAACAACTGGCGGGAAAACAAATATTGTATATAGAAAGGGAACAGTATGCCCCGGACCATCACAATACCGCCACTCTTTTCCAGAAAGGGGAAATCAATGAAAGCAGTTTCTTCCCGGGAGGTGCCATGCGTATTTTTGATGTAAACACAGGGAATACGACCACACTGATCGAACTGAAAGATGGAGTTGTACGTGATCCGGAATTATCTTTCGACGGGAAAAAGATCATTTTCTCCATGCGGAAAAACAAGGACGATTTCTATCATATTTACGAAATAAACACGGATGGCAGCGGATTAAAACAACTGACCTTCGCCGAAGGGGTGTCGGATATAGATCCTTTATACTTGCCCGACGGAGGGATTCTGTTTAGCTCCACCCGCCAGCCGAAATACTGTATGTGCAACCGCCATATCATGTGTAATCTATACCGGATGGAGGCAGACGGGGCAAACATTACCCAGATCGGGGTCAGTACTTTGTTTGAAGGCCATTCTACCCTGCTAAGCGATGGCAGGATCCTGTATGACCGCTGGGAATATGTAGACCGCAACTTCGGAGATGCGCAAGGTTTATGGACCGTCAATCCCGACGGCACCAAACATTCCATCTATTACGGAAATAATACCCAATCGCCCGGAGGTGTGATCGACGGACGCCAGATACCGGGAACCGACCAGGTAATCTGTATCTTCGGCTCCTGCCATGACCGTCCCTGGGGTGCTCTTGCCATTATAGACCGGAAGAAGGGTGTGGACGGAGTGGAACCGGTCGTACAAATATGGCCGGAAGAAAGCCGGAAACTCGTCGACAAAGGAGACCTGGACTCTTTCAAATGGATTGAATATTTCTTTGAAGACCCTTATCCTTTAAATGAAAACTTCTTCCTGACTTCCCGTACCATCTGGGCTAAACCCGGAGGCTGGATGCATGTCGATTCCAAATCCGGTATTTACCTGGTTGGGAGAGACGGCACACAGGAGTTGATCGTTGAAGGGAACAGAAGCCTTTTTGACCCGATGATCATCGAACCGCGCCCTAAACCGCACACAATTCCTTCCAACAGAAATTATACGGACAAAAAGGGGACTTTCTATGTACAGAACGTTTACCACGGAACACATATGAAAGGGGTGGAACCGGGTACCGCCAAATATCTACGCGTCATCGAATCCCCGGAAAAAAGAACATGGACAAAGAGCGGCTGGGGCGGTCAGGGCGAACAGGCGCCGGCAGTCAACTGGCATAGCTTTGAGAATAAACGTATTCTGGGGGAAGTACCGGTCGAAGAAGACGGTTCGGTCAACTTCGAGGTCCCTTCAGGAACATTTGTATTTTTCCAGTTATTGGATAAAGATAAAAAGATGATCCAATCCATGCGAAGCGGCACAATGGTCATGTCGGGAGAGATAAACGGTTGTATCGGTTGCCATGAAGACCGCCTGAGCGTGCCCAGCGCGATGGGTCCTAAGCCGCTGGCTCTGAAAAAGGCACCGGTAAAACTAACCGGATGGATGGGAAAAGCGCCTAAAAAATTCTCGTTCATGGAAGAGGTCCAGCCTGTTTTGGATAAAAATTGCGTGCGTTGCCATGACTTCGATCCTAAAAACCGCGATAAACTCGTACTGGCAAAAGATAAGAACCCATTCTTCAATGCTGCCTATGTCAATTTATATGTAAAGAAGGAGATCACCCTCATCGGTGGCGGACCGGCCCCGATACAAGAACCTTATTCCTGGGGAGCGCATGCCAGCAAGCTGACAAAAGTTATCGACGGTAACCATCAGGGAGTCAAATTATCTCCCAAAGAAAAAGAGATTCTTTACACCTGGATGGACCTGAACGGCGTCTACTATCCGGTATACGAATCTGCTTTCGACTCGACACTAGCCGGACGAAGCCCGTTATATAACCAGGAGATCGAGGAATTAATAAAACTGACGGAGGTGAACATCTGGGACCTCAACAACCACGGGCGAAAATTGACCGCACAGATCTCTTTCGACCGTCCTGAAGTCAGCCCATGCCTGGATAAGATACGGAACGACAAACAGAAATATACCCGTGCCGTCGAAATTATCCGTACCGGACAGAAACGGTTGAAAGCGACTCCGCGCGGAGATATCGAAAAAGATCTTGTTCCTTGCGAACGGCATAAAGCGCAACTGCGAAAATATGCGGAACGACTGAAGATCGAGCAACAAAACTGTTCGATCATCGGACAAGACGGGAAGGTTTACGATAAGTAAAAAGCGACCGGTCTTATCTTTTTCATTCGAGATACTGTAATATTCATTCCTCTTTCGGGAGGAAAAGGGATATGCTGTCTTAATACGCAAGAATTTCCTGCTTGGGAAACTCCAGTTTCCTGCCTGGGGAACTGTAATTTCCTGCCGAGGGAACTGGCGTTTCCTGCGGTGGAAACCGGAGTTCCCTTATTAAAAAAATTTAGGAAACTGCAATAGTCTGACGAGCAACACAGTAACCTCTTTTCTGATTTTCCATTAATTAATCAACATATATCCATGAAAACACTTGATTTATTCAGCCTGAAAGGGAAAAAAGGCTTCATCACCGGAGCCGCACGAGGTATTGGCAAATGCCTTGCCGAAGCATTTACGGAAATGGGTGCTTCGATCGCCATTGTCGATATCGACATCGAGGAAGCAGAAAAGACAGCCGGAGAGCTGGCTGATCGCTATTCCGCACACACGACCGCTATCCGTTGCGACGTAACAGATGCAGAAGATGTCGAACGGATGATGGAGACATTTATCAAAGAGTACGGCACCATCGATTTTGCCATCAACAATGCCGGCATAGCAAACACCTATCCTGCCGAAGAGATCTCCTCCAAAGACTTCAAGAAAGTGGTCGACATCAATCTGAACGGAGTTTTCCTAACCGCACAGGCTGCTGCCCGCCAAATGATCAAAGAAAGAAAAGCGGGAAGTATTGTAAACACGGCTTCGATGTCTGCCCATATTATCAATACGCCGCAAACGATAGCCAACTACTGTGCCTCTAAAGGCGGTGTTCTCCTGCTGACCAAGGCGCTGGCTGTGGAATGGGCCCAATATAATATACGCGTCAACTGTGTCAGTCCGGGATATATGGCGACTGAACTGGTTGCCGAAATGAAGAATATGCACGAAGGATGGATATCGAAAATACCCGCCGGACGCCTCGGTGTCCCCGAAGACCTGGTCGGAGCCTACTTATACCTGTTAAGCGATGCCGCACGCTACACGACAGGAACTGATTTAATTGTCGACGGCGGTTACACCAGCTTATAATATCATGGACACTAACACACCTATTATATCCTCCCGGGAAATTGCACGCCTGATCGACATCAGTGCCGTTCGTGCAGATTCCACCCGCCAGGATGTGGAAGACATTATCGAAGCGGCCATAAAGCATAACTTCATCTGTGTCTTCCCCATGCCCGGCATGCTCCCTCTCGTTTTTGAGAAATTGAAAAACCATCCGCAGACCGGTATCGGCGGAGTCGTAGGCTTCCCCTCCGGTGCGGAGACAACAACCTGCAAACTATTCCAGGCGCAGGAACTGAAAAAAGCCGGTTGTAACGAGATCGATATGGTTCTGAACATCGGCAAGCTAAAATCAGGTATGCAGACCGAAGTGGAAGATGAGATCAGGCAGATCAAAGCAGAAGTATCTCCCCTACCGCTGAAAGTGATCATGGAAGTAGCTCTTCTCACAGACGAAGAGATAAAAATAGCCTCTACCCTTATCCTGAGAGCCGGAGCCGATTATATCAAAACCGGAACGGGATGGGCAGGAGCTACTACGCTCCATCATATCGCCCTGATCAAAGAGATGGTCGGAGATGCCATCCGGCTGAAAGTAGCCGGTGGAGTCCGCACACTCGACACACTTCTGGAAATGCACCGGCTGGGTGTCAGCCGTTTCGGTATCGGTTACAGATCGGCTCTCCACATTATGGAAGAATGCATAAACAAAGAAGCCCATGAGTGAAAAAGTTATATCTTACGACCTGGGAACCGGAGGAATAAAAGCCTCCCTGTTCAACCGGGACGGCGAAACACTGCATTCCGTCTTTATCCCCTATCCTACCGCCTATCCGCAACCCGGCCGACAGGAACAGGCGCCCAACGATTGGTGGCAGGCCATTATCCATTCCACCCGGCTTTTGTCGGAAAAGACGAAATGCGATAAAAACGAGATCGTAGCCCTGGCTATTTCCGGACACAGCCTCGGAGTCGTCCCGATAGGAAAAGATGGTAACCTGTTGCTTACCTCCACGCCGATCTGGTCTGACCGCCGGGCAACGGAGGAAGCCGGAATATTCTTTTCCCGAACCGATTACAAAGAATGGTACGAAACGACCGGCAACGGATTTCCGCCGGAATGTTACTCGATCTTTAAGATCATGTGGTATAAAAAACATTTCCCGGAACGGTACGCAGCAACGAACAAGGTGATCGGTACCAAGGATTACTGTAATTACCGCTTTACCGGCAGACTCTGCACGGACTATTCGTACGCATCCGGAAGCGGAGTTTTCGACCTGGAAGCATGGGATTACAAACAGGAATATATACAGGCTTCAGGTATCCGTCCGGACCTCTTCCCGGAAATACTGGACTCCGACGCAGTGATCGGCACGATTACCCCGAAAGCCTCTCTCGAAACCGGTTTACCCACACATGTCAAGGTGATATGCGGCGGCGTGGATAACTCCTGCATGGCACTGGGCAGCAAAGGCATCAAACCTTCCCGGATTTACACCTCGCTCGGTTCGTCTGCCTGGATCGCCCTGATATCCGAAAAACCGGTGTTGGACTTCGACAAAAAGCCGTATGTCTTCGCCCATGTCATCAAGGGAATGTTTGCCTCTGCAACCTGCATATTCTCGGCAGGAAGTAGTCTGCAATGGGTACGCGACACCCTTTGTCCCGATTTGCTGGTGATCGAAGAACAAGGGGGCGAAAATGCTTACACCGCCATGAATAAACTGGCGGAAGCATCTGCTCCGGGATCGAACGGCCTGCTGTTCAACCCCAGTCTGGCAGGCGGATCGAGTATCGAACCTAGTCCGGATATGACAGGCGCCTTCACCGGACTAAGATTAGGAAACACCCGTGCCGACCTGATCCGGGCGACAATGGAGGGCATTGCCCTGAACCTGCGCATCGCCCTGGACCTGTTCCGGAAATACCATACCGAATTCACAGATATGCTATTCGTCGGGGGCGGTACAAAAAGTAATTTCTGGATGCAGCTCTTTGCCGACATTTACGAACTGGAAATCGAAAAGACGAATATCGGACAGGAGGCCGCTTCACTCGGAGCTGCCGCGCTAGCCCTGAAAGGAACCGGTCTTTGGAACAGTTACGACAGGATCGACAGCTTGCATCAGACACAACACCGGTTCCTGCCTGATCCGCGGCATCAGGCAATCTACCGGCAAGCACTCTCCAACTTCAAGGCGTTTGCCGATCATATAGCTTCCCTGAACAGTATTAACAAACAAATGAATGAACAATGAATGTAAAACGATTCACAGTATCCCTGCTGATCTCCGCCTTATTAACAGGCGGATTCACCGGATGCGACACAAACAAAAGCAAAGACAACATGGAACAGATCAAAGAAAAGGTATTTACCAAGAAGTACACCAACGCGGATTTTTATGTAGACGGAAAGTTCAATGGCGAGGTTGCCCTGAAAGCCTACCTCGAAATGTTTGAGTTTTACGGAGTTCCTTTTACCGATTTCATGAAAGAGAACATGTGGATATCCGATTTCGGCCTGGGAGATTTCGAACATGCAGGCATGGCGGGTGTGTTTTGGGTAAACGATCCTGTCAACCGTCATTTCGGACACGAAATATACCTGCTGCCCGGACAGATGATCCCCGAACACCGCCACGTAGCGACTGCCGAATATCCGGCTAAGTTCGAATCGTGGATGGTACGTAACGGATCGGCTTATAACTTCGGAATAGGCGACCCGACACCCGACCCACCGGCATTACCCGAAAGTCAGAAAGAAGCCATCACCGTCTCCAACTTCGTTTATATGAAAGTCGGCGATATCCTTCCGCTAAAAGAGCTTCTCTCCCCACATTTCCTGCGTGCAGGCGATAACGGTGCGATCATATCTGAATTCGGAACGTATCAGGATGGGAACGGACTGAAATTCACTAATCAGAAAGCCGTTTTCACAGATGTGCTTCGTCCTTAAACAAACAGGTGGCCGTATATAACTCTATACGGTCACCACAAAACGGTAGGTCTTTCTCACACGAGGTCGTGAGTCGTCCTCACAAATCTTACCGGTTATTCTTGATCAGGTTCATAAATTCCTCACGGGTCTTTGCCTGCTGGAAGAAACCGGTGAAGTCTGAAGTCGTTGTCAGGGAATTTTGTTTTTCCACCCCCCGCATCTGCATGCACATATGCTGCGCTTCGATCACAACCATTACACCCAGCGGATCGAGTGTCTGCTGGATACAATCTTTGATCTGCATCGTCAGGCGTTCCTGTATCTGCAAACGACGGGCAAAAATATCCACCACCCGGGGAATCTTGCTCAAACCGGTAATATATTTCTTAGGGATATAAGCGACATGGGCCTTTCCGAAGAAAGGTAGCATATGATGTTCGCAAAGAGAGAAGAAATCAATATCTTTTACAATGACCATCTGCTTGTAATCCTCTTCCTGAAACATGGCAGAAGCCAATACTTTGGCAGGGTCTTCGTTGTATCCTTTGGTTAAAAACTGCATAGCTTTGGCTACACGTTCCGGCGTTTTGAGCAGACCTTCACGTTCGGGATCTTCACCTAGCAAACCAAGTATTTGTTTATAATGGCTCGCCAGTTCTTCGCGTTCCGCCAAAGTCTTTGCATCTATTTCTTTTGTCATTTCTGTGTTATCTATAATGGAATGCGAAAGGGTTTCCGCACTTATTAATTCAGAGGGATTCTTACTTCTTCTTTTACAATATACATTTCTTTTCCGAATGAAGGGAAAGCAGTCATCAACAAGCGCTGCATATGATAAGCCTCTTCATGTGAACGGAAATCACCTACACGCAATTTCCAGAACGGAGCGGTATAGGTTACATAAGTCGGAACAGTCGGAAAAAGCTCCTTGATCATCTTTTCTTTCTCAAACGCTTCATCTTTCGACTTACGCTGGCTATTACCGGAAAACACCTGCGTACGGAATCCTTGTATCTTCAGGAAAGCAGTACTGTCCGTCTTCTCGACATTATCACCGTACATACGCACGCCGATCATCTTACGAAGCGCCTCCGGCTGGTTCACAATCACGTCGCCTTTACCCGGCTTCGATGTTTGCAGGTCGTCAAAGATCGTCTGTGCAGATCCGTCCGTACTTGTCTGTGCAGACGCTCCCGTCACACAGGCCAGCAACATGAATAATAAAGCGATACAAGGGAAATTCTTCATTGTGATCAATTTTTGTGTTAAAATCGAGAGGGAGGGAACAAATGTTCCTTCCCTACAGGATGATATCATTAAAATGCTTCAACGATCGGCATGAATTTATCAACAGCCAGAGAAGCACCACCGATCAGACCACCGTCTACGTTCGGTTTAGAGAACAATTCCTTAGCGTTACCGGCATTTGCGCTACCGCCATACAGGATAGTACAATCATCAGCAACCGTGTTGCCGTATTTTGCAGCCAGTGTTGCACGGATATGAGCGTGGATTTCTTCAGCCTGTTCAGCTGTAGCAGTTTTACCTGTTCCGATAGCCCAAACCGGTTCGTAAGCCAATACGATCTTACCGAAATCTTCAGCAGAAAGATCGAATAACGATTCTTTGATCTGTGCGTCTACAACTTCGAAATGTTTGCCAGCTTCTCTTTCTTCCAGAACTTCACCGATACAGAAGATCGGAGTCAGACCGTTAGCCAGAGCCAATTCAACTTTAGTTTTCAGGATAGCCGGAGTTTCGTGGTAATAAGCACGTCTTTCAGAGTGGCCCAGGATCACATATTTAGCACCTGTAGAAGCAACCATAGCAGCTGAAACTTCACCAGTGTAAGCACCTTTTTCCTTATCTGCACAGTTTTCAGCAGCTACACCGATCTTATCAGTATCAATAGCAGCAGCAATGCTTGCCAAATGAGTGAACGGAGTACCGATGATTACATCACAGTTGATAGCTTTGCCTTTCAGGGCTTCGTTTAATCCTTTTGCTAATTCCAGGCCTTCCTGAAGAGTAGTGTTCATCTTCCAGTTTCCTGCAACAATATTCTTTCTCATGACTTAATTAATTAAATATATAAATACAATAAAATCTTTTATTCTGCCATCACTTTCCGTCTCCGGCGGAAACGGAAAAAGTCATATACCCAAACGAGCAGCAAAGGTACGGTAAAAGTCGATAAGATGGTAACAAGCCAGCCATCTTCTTTTTCTTTTGTTTCACTCAGGTTCAGATGTTCTTCTATGACGGACTTTACATGTTCCTCATCGGGGATATCGTTGTAATGCCATTTAGCCAACACCGTACCGTCTTTCAACAGCACCAGGCCGGGATTGGAACGGATAATCGTTTTCAACAGCACTTCGTCTGCCATACGGAACGGATATTCGGCTCCGGTATTGTCGCTCCATTCGTCGATCATTTCAGGGGAAGAACCGGTCACGCAATAGAACGGCAATTCATGTTCGAGCGCATAATCATACACGCCGTTTATTTCATCTATCTTTTCGTCGTCTGCCTTTTCCAGTTTCGGGGCTATCAGCAAAAGGACCGGTTGCGGGTTATGCAGTATATCGCCGGTCACGTCGTCGCCTTCCCCGTCATAGATGTTAAAGGAAGCCACAGGAGGCTCATATCCTTTCTTTATCAGTTCGGTCTTCGATTCGACAAAAGTCCAGGTACTGTCATCTGAAGGATAATTATCCAATGAAAACTCCTTCTTCACTCCCTCTTTCTCATAGACAAAAGTGTACTTATACTCGTCTTCAGGCGCCCCTTCCGGAATAGACATCAATCCGGGTATATTCGCCCCGATCTTATACGGACGGAAATCCAGCACCGGCAGATGATTGTAATTCCAGTAAGCAAAACCTATACAGAAAAAGTAGGAGAACAATGCCACGAACCAGTAAACCTTATAGGTAAAACACTGGAACATCTTGCCGCAGTTCATAAAGACCATGATAGCAGCAGCCGACAACACCAGGTTCTTAAAGAAGGTTTCCCAGTTGGAAATAACGATCGCATCCCCGAAGCAACCACAGTCGGAAACCGGATTGAACAGGGCCAGATATAATGTCAGCGGCGTCATAAACGCCATGAAAAGTAAGACCAGAAAAGAGTTATAGCGGCGATATACTCCCAAAAGCATACAGACTCCCATTGCAAACTCGGCAGCCGAAAGGGCAAAAGAAGCGAGGACGGTAAAAGGCTGCAACATATCCAATCCGAAAGAAGTCAGATAATCGCCTATCTTAATGGCACCTCCCACCGGATCGACCGCCTTTACAAAACCGGAGAAAATAAATACGACTCCGATCAGCAGACGGCTACACTCTGTCAGTATCTTTATTGCAGTCTCTTTATAGTTCATATATTAGTCTTCGCCGTATTCCAGTTTGATCAAACCGAACAGGGCGTAATTGATCATATCCATATAATTGGCATCCACACCTTCCGAAACGATAGTTTTACCGCCGTGGCTCTCGATCTGCTTGGAACGGTAGATCTTCATCAGGATCAGGTCGGTATAGGAACTGATACGCATGCTGCGCCAGGCTTCGTCGTAATCATGGTTCTTGGCATACATCAGCTCTTTGGTCTCCGTAATGTATTTATCATACAATGCCAATGCTTCCTCGTTCGTCATATCCGTGGTATCCGAAAAACCTTTGGCCAGCTGGATCAACCCGATCACACCATAATTCACGATAGCGACAAATTCCGGACGTATCCCTTCATCCACCATGCTCACCCCTTTGATCTCGAGGCTGCGAATACGGTTTGCCTTAATAAATATCTGGTCGGTCAACGACTGGGGACGCATGATCCGCCACGAGGGACCGTAATCTTTCAACTTCTTTTCGAACAACTCCCGGCACTGGGAGATCACTTTCTCGAACTGTTCTTTCGTATCAGCCATATACTAAATATATTATGCCGCAAAGATAGTAAAAAAACAACAAAGGCACAGATGTAGTTTCCATCTGTGCCTTTCCTTTATCTTAAAAATAACTTATTTACAGCGGATGGAACGACCTAACTTTAATACTGTTGTTTTAGATATACCGTTCATTTCACACAACTTGCTGACAGTTGTTCCGTATTTCGAAGCCAAAGCCCCCAGCGTATCGCCACTCTTGATACGGTGATAAACAGCCTCTGTATCCTGATTGGCAGGAGCATTTCCAGTAAGTGAAGCAACCGGAGTTACAGCCTCCACAGTTGTTGTCTTAGTCACTTTTGCCACCGTTGTTGCTGCTTTTTCAGTAGCCGGTTTAGCCTCCGTTTTAGCAGCTACGCTGCCTGCACTGCAACGAATAGACTGGCCCAAACGAAGCGTGGAGGTACTCTTGATTCCATTCAAACGGCAAAGTTCGTTCACGGTTGTTCCGTACATACGGGCAATCTTACCCAGCGTATCGCCCGATTTTACCCGGTGATAAACCATCTGGTCACTGGAGGAAGTATAAATATTACTCTTGCGTCCGTTAATCTTTATATTATGGAATACATATGTATCCTGATGAGGTACAGAGTTTTCAAAATCAATAATGTCGGCCGGATTGATAGCCTGTCCCAGGAAGCGGGTTTCAAAGTGAAGATGAGAACCGGTAGAACGTCCGGTATTTCCTCCTAATGCGATCGGATCACCTGCGCGTACGATATCGTTTACATCGACAAGCGATTTGGACAAGTGTCCGTAAACTGTTTCCAGTCCGTTCGGGTGGCGGACCACCAGGTAATTACCGTATCCACGACGTTCAAAATTACGAATACGAACCTTTCCGTCAAATGCCGCACGGATCGTATCGCCTACCTGAACCTTCAGGTCAATACCTTTATGCATGCGACGGCGGCGGGGACCATACTTGGAAGTAACCCGTGTCATTGTATCGATAGGAAGAACGAATGTCGAACAATCTATAGCGCATGAATCAGGCATATCCACCTTAGAAGTACCGCGAAAAGGGTCTACCCAGCGGGTATCCCAGTTCGAGCCGTATAACTCGTCGGCCGGAAACAGGAGGGATTCTTTATCCGCCAGTGTTTCATCAACACGGGCATTGATCTCTGCCAGTTCTTTCAAACCCATATCTTTACGGATAGTGACCCGGTCAGCCATCAGTTCAGATACGCGTTTATCCATTTTTACAATATGTATAGTCTGCTTTGGAGTATCTTTCCCTTCAGGGTCCTTAGCCGATACGGCCGATACCATAAGGGTAGTACAACAAATAAAAAGTAGTGCTCTTATCTTCATTTTTATCATTTTTCGAAATGGAATCCAGGAGTAAAACAGGCCCTGAAACAGACCCTATTTTTTTCAAATCGACCAAAGTTCGTTATTTTGAGCAAGTTGACAAAATTCAATCCGGAAAAATTTCCGCAATGAAAGTGAAGAAATTCAAAACCACGATTGAATTTCACTGAAAAACAACCACTTAGAAGAAAACATGTTTCACAACATATCAACTAATCATTCCCCAGTTTATCTTTCTTGCAAAAAGCGTTTTTAACCTTTCGTTCAAAATCCGGTTAGGTTCGGACAGTAACTCAGGATCTTTGTCAAGAACTTCCAGCGCAATATCACGGGCATATTGAAGTATCTGCCCATCGGCTGCCAGGTTTGCAATTTTCAGGTCGAGCCCCTCTCCGCTCTGCTGTGTCCCTTCCAGGTCGCCATGTCCCCGGAGGCGGAGGTCAGCCTCGGCTATCTCAAATCCGTTATTACTGTTCACCATTATTTCCAGGCGTTTACGGGTATCATTACTTAGTTTATAAGAAGAGACCAGGATACAGTAGGATTGTTCCGCACCGCGTCCGACCCTGCCACGCAGCTGGTGTAGCTGCGACAATCCGAAACGTTCGGCACTCTCGATCACCATCACAGAGGCATTCGGGACATTCACTCCCACCTCGATAACAGTGGTAGCCATCAGGATCTGAGCTTCTCCGGTTATGAATTTTTGCATCTCCGTCTCCTTATCCGCCGCTTTCATTTTCCCATGTACCATACAGACCTTATATTCGGGGAAAACCTCTTTAAAGGTTTCGAACCCATCTTCCAGATTCTTATAATCCAGCTTCTCACTTCCTTCGATCAGCGGATACACCACATATACCTGGCGTCCCAACTGAATTTCCTTCCGAAGAAAATCGTACAGCTGGGCCTTTTTATTGTCGTAGCGATGCACGGTCTGGATCGGCTTACGTCCCGGAGGCAGTTCGTCGATAACGGAAACATCCAGGTCGCCGTATAATGTCATGGCGAGCGTCCGGGGAATCGGGGTTGCCGTCATCACCAATACGTGAGGCACAATAGCATTCTTCTTCCACAAACGGGCACGCTGTTCTACGCCGAAACGGTGTTGTTCATCGATAATAGCCAATCCCAGTGAAGAGAAAACAACCGTCTCTTCGATCAGGGCATGTGTACCGATTACGATCTGTATTTCGCCGCTAGCTATAGCCGGCAGTATTGCGTTACGTTCTTTCTTTTTTGTCGATCCGGTCAGTAACGCGACGCGGATATCCATATCTTTCAGAAACTCCATGACAGTGGCATAATGCTGGGTAGCCAGTATTTCTGTCGGAGCCATCATACATGCCTGGCAATGGTTATCGACAGCCAGCAGCATAGAAAGCAATGCGACCAATGTCTTTCCGCTTCCCACATCTCCCTGCAACAGGCGATTCATCTGCCGTCCGCTTCCCATATCGGCACGGATCTCCTTTACCACCCGTTTTTGTGCGCCGGTCAGTTCAAACGGGAGATAGTCTTTATAAAACGTATTGAAATAATCTCCGACAGTAGGAAAAACGATCCCTTTCAATTTCAACTTACGCAAGCTGGCGGTACGGAGAATATTCAATTGTATAAAAAAGAGTTCGTCGAATTTCAGGCGCAGCTGTGCCAGCCTCAGCTTCTCTGTCGATTCAGGGAAATGGACATTGCGGATCGCTTCATTCAACGGCATCATCCGAATACGCGACAAGACATCGGCCGGTAACGTTTCAGGCAGATTCCAGTTCAACGAACTTAACAAGGTATATTGCAGATTTTGGATCGCCCTCGAATTGAGGAACGATTTCTTCATCTTCTCCGAGGTATTATAAAAAGGTGTCAGGCCGGCTGCCACCTGGTCTGCCTGATCCACCGGGTCGATATCGGGGTGGGGAATATTGTAGATGTGCCCGAATTCGGTGGGTTTCCCGAAAACGATATATTCAGTCCCCGTCTTATATTTATCAGTCACATAATTAAGACCTTTAAACCAGACCAGGTCGATCGTTCCGGTACCATCGGTAAACTTTGCCACCAATCGCCGGGCCCGCCCTTCTCCCACCGTGTCATAATACAGGATACGTCCTTTCAACTGGATATAAGGCATGTTCCCTGTTATTTCGGAAACCTTATAAAACCGGCTGCGATCAATATATTTATATGGGAAATAAAACAACAAATCCTCATACGAAGATATCCCGGCCTCTTTCCGTAATATCTCCGCTTTCTTCGGGCCTACACCCGGCAGATACATAAGGGATCGTCTGTCTAAATCAAGCATATCTGTCTACATAATTCACAAAACATAATTGGCATCATCTTTATTCTCAAACTCATCAATCCATTCCTTCAACTTACTCTGTAACAGATTTTTATTCGGAAGATACAATGCATACTCCGTTGCATAAATATTGGCATTCTCGGGTAAAGTGAGTTTGACTAAAGCATCATTTTTCTCCTGACAAAGTAAAATACCAATTGTCGGTTTCTCAAAAGCCATCTTTACATAACGATCAAAGAAATTAACATACATCTGCATTTGCCCTAAATCCTGATGTGTTAATTTATCAACTTTCAGATCTATAAGAACATAGCACTGCAACAACCGATTATAAAAAACCAAATCGACAAAGAAATGTTGCTCATTAAAAGTAAAACGCTTCTGACGCGCCTCAAATAAAAAGCCTTTCCCTAACTCCAATAGAAAGTCTTGTAATTTCCCTATGATAGCATTTTCAAGCTTACTTTCACTATAAGCAGCATCTATTTTCAACCCTAGAAATTCCAAAGTCAATGGATTCTTTATTATATCAGATGATTTTTCTAATGTTTGCCCATCTATTGCCAAACGCATTACTTCGTTCTTGTTTCGGCTTAATGCTAACCGTTCATACAAACTTGACCCAATTTGTCTGCTCAATTGCCGCACACTCCAATTCTGCTTGCCACATTCTATTTCATAAAAACTTCGTTCATCAGGATTTTCTATCCGCATAAGAATAAGATAATGCGACCAACTAAGAGTAAACTGAGCAACTTGTCCTGATAAAATGTTCATTTCAATTGGCTCAACACTGTTGAGCTTATTTGAGTAAGTCACATAAAACTGCCTGATTCTCTTCAAATTCGGGTAAGAATATCCATTTCCAAATTGTTGTGAAAGTCTATTAGACAGTTCTTTCAATGTTGCTTTACCATATTCCGCCCGAAAAGCACCCTGCTGTTCTTCTTCCACAATATAACGTCCTATTTCATAGTTGGTATACACCATAGCTACATTTATAGTTGTAGCTAGTTGTCTACGGGTTGACTCTATTAACATTGAGATTTTATCGTATAAAACCTCTACTGCTTGCGGATTTGACATCTCTGAACCTTTCATATTCTTTACGGATTTCCTCTATAGTACAGCATGCTGCCTATTTAGACAGCGAATTTATTATTTTTATGGTCACCATGCAAATTTATCAGCTATCGTATTATTGATATTACGTTTTTGAACAAATCTTCAGGAATAAAAAAATTAAGCCTCACGCAAGTTCTCGAATTAATTTTCTACATTTACAACCTTACAAAAAAGAAATATAATAATTTATGCATGTGAATGACGTACAAAAGACATTCAGAAATATACACAGAATCATAAAGAATATACAATGAAAACAAAGAATCTATTCGGACTATTACTATTCATATGTACAATCAGTTTCGTTTGTTGCAATGACGAAGACAACACGGAACCGGCATATCGCTTAGAATTATCCGAAAACACGTGTGAAGTGATGCAAGGACGCAGCAGTTCAATCAATTTGATTTCCAATGAAAACACGACACTGGATATAGCCGATCCTGAACTGATCGATGCCGCTTACAAATGGGGCAGTCATGATAATTTCACTGCTGCCATCGAAATCACAGGCAAGCAGAAAGGCGAAACCAGCATTATCGTTACCGACCATGAAACAGGAGAATCAGCCACAATAAAGGTGAAAGTAACAGAATATCCGATGCCGCGGATCGCCGTAAAACAGTCCAAAGGAAACATTTTCGATCTTATGGATTTTTATATCTATAATGAAGGGACACAACCGATACTATTAAAAGAACTCGATGCCGTTTGCGATTCAATAGTCTGGACGGTAAAGGAACAGAACGGCAGTTATCAGGTATTCTATCACAAAGCAGATGAAGGTTACCATGAAGACCATCTGAGTATGGGATGGGGACACTGTTTCAAATTTCCCGGCGAGTATAAAGCCTACCTGACCGCATGGAAAGAGAACAAGGTGGTTTCCCGTGACTCACTTGATATAACGGTCACTGATGACAAGGATTTTTTGGGTTATAACTGGACAGATATTACAAAAACCTCACAGGCATGGACATTATATGCCGATGTACTTGGCAGCAGCCCCGACCTGATGGTTACATCCGGCCTGAACGGTACTGTTCCGTCCGTTGAAGTGAAAGTTTCCAACGAGGACAATATCCAAAGCTACAACGAGCTTTACGACTATTTCTGCAAACTCTATTCCCAGCCTACGTATGACGATCAAAAGGAAAAGCAGAAGATATTCAAACTGTATGACGAGCTGTTTTCGGAACAGAAAAAATACCCCAATGACTATCCTTGTGCCATTTGGGTGACCGAACGTGTCAATTTCGTTTTGTTGATGCTTGAAGATGGATCCCAATATGCAATTTATGCAGAACCTGCCCGGCCATGATGTAAATTTATCAGTTATCATTTATGGGTATTACATTCAATTCTTTCAGAAGTACAAGTTTTTCAACATTTTTCATAACTTTGCCCCTCATAAAGCAAAAGATTCTGATTATATGAAAAAGAGTATTTCTGGTATTATTACCTATCTATTATTTACACTGACTTTTTTTAACGGTTGCAGCAATGATTCTGATGAAACGAAAGTAACCTATACCTATTCTCTATTGGTTGATTATACAGGCAAAGAATCTACAGGTGATTCAGATCCGGCACTTATCGCCATCGACAAGAAGATGGAAAATGTCAGGATACAAATCAATAACACATTTGCAGATTATTCACAATGGGAAGTCACAGGAAAAGGAGAAACAAAAGAAGATGCGGAAAAAGATGCAGATTCGCAGGCTCTGACTGTCTTTAACCAATACAAGGATCAGATCGAAGACAAATTAAACCTGTTGGAGAATGATTTTGCTCAATGGCGCAAGGAATATTCCGAACAGCTAATGACATCCACCGAAAACGGATACCGCAAATACACGTTAACGTATATGCTTAAAAGAGAAGAAAAAACTTCAAGTCAACCGAGTTACGGGAAAATTGTAGAACTCGGCAAGCAACATAAGCTCGAAGTTTATTCACAACAAAGCTACGAATAACAATACATTAATATTATATAGAAAAAAGCTGAGTATCTCACATTTTCAGTAAGATACTCTGCTTTTTTATAACTTAAATTTGTATCCGACAGATATTCCAAACAGAAACTCCTGTTCATTTATACAATTCTGAAAGCAGTTGACACCCATAAAAACTTTTTTCATTTCGACTCCGACTTCTGCCGTGGCGCCTACCTGAACTTCCGAACCCGTACCGAAATAAGCACCTCCATTCAAACGAAGATTTGCCTTTTCCCTTAATGGAATATGGAATGATGCATAAACCGGGATATTAAAATCAATATCCCATGTATTCGAATTACCGATAGCCGATCTATTTGCCGTATGCAGCAGCACTCCAGTCTGAATTGAAAATAACGCTGATTGCGGAAAATTTATATAGGCTCCCGCATGAAGCCCCCATACATCTCCTCCCATTATTCCAGTACGTGCCTCTATATCAGCGGCCTGCACATGATTAAAAGCAGAGAACAATGCAATAACAATTAATACTAATGACTTTTTCATCATAATTCATTTATTTACAAAGTGTAAACGGGATAAATACAGATATATTACAATCGAAGATTTATCCCTATCAGTAAACTACCTCTCAATTGTGTATGACAACTCATTATCACCAGAAGAAAAAGAAATAATATAAGAATACACATATTCAACGAAAAGGAAGTTTATAGGCTACATATACACTCCATGTTCTGTTTTTTAAATCATCAGCACCTCTAATAGGAAAAAAATCTGATAATTTGGAAATTCCCAAATCATACAATACTCCTATTTGTAAATCATACATAACTAATTCTATATTAAAACTACAACCAATATCCCAGCGATTCATACCGGGGAAAACCTTTCTTCCATAAGAGGATGTCTCAAAGGAGATAGATTCAAAAGGCCTTATACCTGCCTTATAAGTATTATCCAGTCGCCCTATAGAACCTTTCCCTGAAAGTCCATAAGAAAAATAAGGCCCGCTTTTTAACCGGATAGATAAGTCTTTATACAAAGAATGACCTATCGACAACATCAAAGGTATTTTCATATATGTTGTTTTCAAATCCATAGATACCAAATCGGCATTTATCGGATATTCTGATATGTTTATAGTTCCTTTTATATTATTAGCCCCTTTTTGAGTAATATAAATTCCACTTTCTAATCCCCAAAAGGAAGAAAAATTATACAAAGCAGACACTCCTACATTATAAGAGATAAAAGACTGAGAAGACTCAATACCGGATAAAGAAGAAATATTAAACCCCACATTGGGTGATACAGATAGTTGTGAATGCAGTGATGTAAAATTCAATATACAAATAGAAATTATACAGAAAAATATCTTCATAACCTTTTATGTTAAACTATAATTTACAAACCAATCGATTCCAATTTTCACTTTATTACATATACTATTTACCGGGAAAATCAGTTATAATAACTTTGATATATTCTTCACCGTTCTTCAAGTCCAATGTCAATTCTCTACTCTCCTCATCAATAAAAACCTCTATAAGAGGTTGCGGAGACCTGAACTGATCTTTTAAAACAATTTCCTTTTTAGCAAAACCGGAAGCCATTATACACAACAACAATACGACTAATATCGATCTATTCATATTCACTATCAAGATTAAAATTTCAGGGGCAAAGGTACAGGTCTAATCTTAAACAGAAGGCCGAAATCTATCAAAGGATATGTATGGGAACAAATACTCAATATCTGAATAAAGTACTAATAATCAAAGATCAAAATATCTAATACATATAAAAACATATGTATGAAGTATCAAATTACCCTTTTCGAAGCATCAAATCACAAGCCGAAAATAAACTCTTCTAACGTTGTATTGGTATTTTCTAATTTGCCTTTCTTCATGATACGATAACGTTTATGGCTGACAGAAGTAGGCTGGATATTTAAAAGAATAGATAATTGCTGACTGTTTAATCCAATTTTCAGCAAACAGCAAAAACGTATCTCATCTTCAGTTAGATTTGAAAAGCTATTTTGTAAGTTATCGATAAAGAACAAATAAGTAGTTTTAAATATTTCTTTTAGCGCCAACCATTCCTGATCTGTTAACGAATACTTTTTAGCATCTTCCACCGATTGAGAGTTTTTAATTATTTTTTTATAGACAGCAGAACTCTTCAATATATTTTCCCTGATATTTAAAATATCGGCACTCAATCCTTCTACCGCAAATTCCTTTTCTTGCAAGGTCTGGTTTGCAGCCGTGATTTTTTTTTGTTGGTTAAGTATATATTTATTTTTTAAAGCAACTCTGTATTTATATAATACAAACAAAGACAGACTCACCAATAACAACAAAATGCAAATAATAAAAATATCCTGATTCCTAATTTGCAACTCATTATTATCATTCAATAAATTTGCATAGTCATATCTTCTTTCTACTTTTAGAACATCCATCCGAGCTTGTAAATCCGATATAGAATCTACATAATTAACGTACTGTTCATAATAACTCAATGATAAAGAATAATTTCCCAGTTCTTTTTCCAATATATATGATCGATACAACAGACCGCCTGTCAATTTACGCTTCGGAGTACGATATTTAGAAGCCATTTCTATATACTCCCGTGCCTTTCCGTATTCCTTTTTTCGTGTATATAAATCAGCCAAAGCCAAATAGGTAGGAGCACTACCTGCTTTATCATAAGCAATCGATTGAAATAAGTATTTTTCTGCCAATGAATAATTACCCAATTCATTATAGTTAACCCCTAAACGATTAGTCATAGAACTTAGCAATAATGAATCATTCATATTCAATGCCAACCGATAGGCTTTAAAAAAAGATTCCGAAGCCTCTCCATACTCTTCTTTTAATGTATGAATCCACCCGATATCACGAATCGAATAAATATAATTCAGGCTATCTCCTCCCTTTAGATAATACTCTCCGGATAATTGGTGAAAATGCTGTGCCTCATCGTAATTATCATCATAATCATGTAATCCGGCAATTTTATTATACAATTTCCCGACCAGCAAATATTTTTTCGCATTTTTCGCTATCTCTACCGCTTGTAAATAAGATTTCATAGCCCACTCAAAATCGGTCTCCTCCTCATAGGACATTCCCAAATACAACAGGCAATTCATCTTTTCTTCTTGCGAACCATGTTTTTCGTAATAAGTATTTGCCCTCTCCATTTGAGGGACAAACGGCATATCCTCACCTAACTGTTCGGATAAACCGGCATAGATCAAACAGAAATGAGCAAAGATTTTATCATTCAGCACATCCGGATTAGTAATGCTTTCTAAAAGAGAAAAAGCGCTATCCGGTTGTTCAATCCGGATCAACTCTTCCGCTTCCTTTATCTTTATACTGATCTCATTGTTACTTTTACATGAAAAGAACAAACAGAAAAGAATAAATAGTAGTATAGCGTTTTTCATATCAATACTTGTGTGCTGTTTTGAAATGCAATATCCGAATAAAAAGCCATACACACAAATTTGCAAAAGTATTTTCAACACAAAAAATCCAACTAAAATACATTCATTGAAATATCAACAAGACACACATTACTATAAAATAAAACCATAATGCTTCCTTTTATATGCTTCCGATATCAACCATCTTACACAAAACAGATGAACCAGAAGAAGAATAAACACATAAATTAACATTAGACATATCAATAGCAATTCTCTACCTTCGTTTAAAGCAAATTTCAATCTCGTTTAAAACGAAATATTTTCCCTTTTAAACGAAATGGGACTTTATTTAAGGCTAAATTTTTGTTAATTACAGATGAGTAACTCTGTTTTTAATCACTTTTTCACGTTAAAACACCTGCTTTAGAACAGATTTTTTTTCTAGAAAGAGTAACAACACCAACAAAAACAAAACAACAAATTCACACGAATATAAAACATCTTCATTCCCTCTTCCACATAATCATAAAAAAACGATTCATAAAGCAACAATCATCCAACAAATATCAAAATAACGATATTCATAAACATCGTGTAAGATGAATAAAAAGCTCCACTCTCCATAAAAGATACATACAAGCCACAGACAAAAGAGTTCATTTTACATTTTGATATTTCTATTCTCAAAATTGGACACAAATACTGACAAACCTTAGAACCTGGTTTATTAAGTATATATTCTTAGGTATACTATCAAAAAGTCAATTCAAGCCAACAAGAAAGAAATAAGTCATATACTCGATACCATAAAATCACGAACATCATACATTTTGTATCATACAAAATGTATGATACTCTTTGCCTATCGGCACAAACCTTGCCCCCTTATCGACAGTCGGTATAGTTTTGGATTTTGACAATTTTCTTGTCAAATCTGACACAAGTACAGGTTCGCTATTTGAGCATCGACAAAAATCATATACATTTGTCGCAATCCATCTAGAACTAAACTTTGTCGATATGAAACTTAAATCCGGTATTTCAATTCTTTTGTCATTTCTTTTTGTTTTGACAGCAAATGCAACTCTTACCCCTGTCAGGCTCACCTGCGAATACCTGGTCGATCCCTCCGTTATAGATGCCCGGCATCCCCGGTTGTCGTGGATCAATACAGCCGCTCCCGGTGAACGAGGACAACAGCAGACCGCCTATCAGATACGGGTTGCTTCATCGGCCGATAAACTGAAAAAGGAACAGGCCGACCTTTGGGACAGTGGTAAGAAAAAAAGTAGCCAGTCCTTTCTGCTTCGTTACGAAGGAAAGCCGTTACAATCGAGACAGGAATGCTGGTGGCAAGTCCGCGTTTGGGATGCCAATGGAAAAATATCGGACTGGAGTGAACCTGCCTGCTGGAATATGGGATTGCTGAATGCCGATGAATGGAAAGCGCAATGGATCGGTGCTCCCTGGCAAGGCGAAGAAGCCACGGCAAAATCGGCAGACAAAACACTTCCTCCTGCCCCACTCTTCCGAAAAGATTTTACCGTTTCCAAAGAAATAGCTTCAGCAAAAATCTATATCAGCGGATTGGGTTATTTTGAATTATATCTGAACGGAGAAAAAGTCGGCAACGACGTTCTGGTTCCCAACCAGACCAATTATGGGAAACGGGACGACCTAGATGTGACCCGTGTGACCCTCGACGATAATTTCAAAGGCTATAATGTACTCTATCTCTGCTACGACCTGAAAGAAGCATTAAAACAAGGTAAAAATGCACTCGGCTGCCTGTTAGGCAACGGCTTCTATAATGCGGCGCTAAGCTGGACGATGCCCTACGGATCGCCACGCCTGATCGCACAGTTACATATCGGCTACACCGACGGCAGCGAGGAGGTCATCACATCGGACACATCCTGGAAAGTATCCCGTAGCGCCATTATCTTAGATGGAATTTACCAGGGAGAACATTATGACGCCCGGCTGGAACAGCCGGATTGGTGCTCACCGGACAAACCGGCTAACGGATGGGAGTCTGCCGTCGTACGGAAAGCGCCGGAAGGTGAACTACAGGCACAGATGTCTCATTCCGACAAGGTTATGGAAGTCTTGAAACCGAAAAAGATCACACGACTGGAAAACGGGAATTACAAAGTCGATTTCGGGGAAGAAATATCCGGCTGGGTACATCTGCATAATATGCAGGGAGAAGCCGGCCGGAAAGTGGAAATCCGTTATATCTGTGAATCGCCGAACGGTTCCAACTCTTATACGATGAAAGGAGACGGACCGGAATCGTATGCCGCCCGCTTTACCTGGTTTGTCTTCCGGGAAGCAGAGATTATCAACTGGCCGGGTGAACTCCGGGAAAATAACCTGACAGCGGAAGCTGTATATACGGAGCTTGAGACGACCGGACATTTCGACTGCTCAAACCCGCTTTTCAACCAGATCAATAAGATATGGAGACGAAGCCTGACAGACAACTCGCACGGCAGTATTATCAGCGACTGTCCCCATCGGGAGCGTTCCGCCTATACCGGCGACGGACAGGTGGCTTGCGTCACCGTCATGCATAATTATGATGCCGCAGCTTTATATACCAAATGGATCAAAGACATATTGCTTGCCCAGAACAAAGCGACCGGTTATGTTCCGAACGGTGCACCCTGGCAACCCGGCTGCGGAGGCGGCGTGGCATGGGGAGCTGCTATGAACATTATGCCGTGGGAGTTTTATCAGCATTATGCTGATAAAGATTTGCTGGCTGCCAATTATACCGGAATGAAAGAACAGCTCCGGTACATGCAAACCTGGGTAGATTCCGACGGCATCATGCTTTCGCAGATAAAAAGCAACGGAAACGTCAGCGAATGGCACAACCTGGGAGAATGGTGCCCGGCAGACGGATTCCCTCCGAAAGACCTGGTTCATACATTCTATCTCTGGCGTTGTGCCGATCTTACGGCAAAAGCGGCATCAGCACTGGGAGAGAAAAAGGATGCAAGCCTTTTCTCCGCTCTGGCAGAGAAAACACGGCAGGCTTTCCACAAACGTTTTTATAATCCGGAGACTAAAACGTATGGTCCTTCAGGCAGCAATATCTTCGCTCTGGTGATGGGAGTTCCGGATGAAGTAAAGAAAGATGTACAGGAAACGGTACGGGAAGAAGTGCGTGCCCATAACGGACACTTATACACTGGTATTTTCGGTACTCAATTCTTTTTTGAGACACTGGCAGACAACGGGATGAATGAACTGGCTTATGAAGCCATGGATAAAAAAGACATGCCCGGTTACGGCTGGTGGATTTCCCAGGGTGCCACTACCACCTGGGAGGAATGGAACGGTAACAATTCCCGGAATCATCCGATGTTCGGCGGCGGTTTCACCTGGTTTTACCGGAAACTGGCGGGTTTGAACACTGATCAGAAGGAAGTCGGCTACAAACATATCATCATCAAACCGTGCCCTCCCGAAGCTATTTCTTATGCAACTTATTCAACCCGCACTCCGTATGGCGTTGCCGGCGTAGACTGGAAAAAACAGGAGAAGAGTTTCAAAATGAATGTGGAAGTTCCGGTCGGAAGTCATGCCACGGTTTATCTTCCCCTTATTTCCGGAAAAATAGTGAAAGAGAGCGATAATGCTATCAATAAAGTAAAAGGAATCAGTTTTAAAGGTATACAGGATGGATATGCTGTTATGGAAGTGCCATCCGGAAAATATAGCTTTGAAACGGATTAAAAAAGAAACCCCTCTTTTTACTTTACAGAAGAAAATAACGCTTCTGCTATCAGCAAATCGAACGGTGTCGTTAGCTTGATATTCTCACGATTTCCGGGAACCAGCTGAACCGATATCCCGGCAGCCTCAACAACAGATGCATCATCCGTGAAAAGGGGGGTAAAAGGCTGCTCGTATGCTTTTAATAATATGTCACTGCGAAAAACCTGTGGTGTCTGTACCGCAACATACCGTCCGCGATCTACCGGATGCGACTCGTTTCCGTCCGTCTCGCGCAATGAATCGATCATAGGCAACACTGGGATTGCCGCCCCACTTTGTTCTGCTTCCGCAAAACAGCTGCCGATCACTTCGGAAGAGACAAACGGGCGTACGCCGTCGTGCACTGCAACCAGGGCTTTTTCATTCCTCCCGGATGTATTTCCAATTTCTTCCGAAAGGAACTGCAATCCGTTCCGGACGGAATGAAAACGGGTCTCGCCGCCATTCGCTATCCGGTGAGGTGCTTTACACCCGATCTCCCGGCAAAGCATATTCCAATAAGGTTGATGATCTTCGGGGAGAACCAGTATCAATTCTGCCGAAGCATCCCAACGGTGAAATGTGTCCAATGTATGCATCAGGATGGGTTTCCCTTCCAGCGGGATAAACTGCTTAGGCAGATCCCCTCCCATCCGGAGTCCTTTTCCCCCGGCTACGATCAATACATATTTACGCATCACTCCAATTCCTCCAAAACCTTTTTTACATCTTCATCCACCTTATACAGTTTCTCTTTACACAGCTTGATTAAACGGGTTGCCTCCTTCACTTTCTCGGAGAGTATATCCACATCCAATTCGCCGTTCTCTATATCGGCAACGATCTTCCGCAGTTTTTCAACCGCTTCATTGTATGTTTCCTCTTTCTTTGTCATATTTCTGAATGATTTATTTTTTAACGATACTCTTCACCTCACCATCCGCAAACCGCGTGACCAGCTCGTCACCGGAACTCAACTCGGTTGCATGTTTGATGATTTTACCATCTTTCAGGGCCAGGCTGTATCCCCGTTTCAGTACATAGTCGGGAGAAGCCATTTTGATAAACTGCTCTGTCAGTTGGATAAAACGGGCATCTTCCGCCAAACGGGAAGTTACACGGTTCTGCAATTGCATCTGCATACTTTCCAATGCCGAACGACGGCGAAGCAACATGGCAGAAGCAGACGCCGGCAGCTTATTTCCGACCATTTGCAGGAATGACCGGTTACGTTCGATCCGGTTCGTTACGATCACCGGCAGACGCGCGCCCAGTAATTGCAGAAAATTCTTCTGCTTCAGCAGTATATTATTAGCCAGTTCGCAGACATCCTGTTGAAGTTCTTCCAGTTCTTCAGCGGCGGCATCCATACGGCCGATCAGGAACTCTGCCACTGCTGTAGGCGTTTTCATCCGTGTATGGGCAACCATATCGAGAATGGTATCATCGCGCTCATGCCCGATACCGGTTATCACAGGTAGCGGAAACTGGGCACAGTTAGCCGCCAGCAGATAGGAATCGAAACTATTCAGATCCGATGTGGAACCACCCCCGCGGATGATCACGACCACATCAAAACAGTCGATATGATGATAAATACGGTCGAGTGCAGCAATAACCGACTCTTCCGTCCTTTCTCCCTGCATCAGCGCAGGGAATAGTTTTGTATAGAAGGAATAACCGGCTTTATTACCCCCCAGCTGATTTAGGAAATCCTCATAACCGGCAGCCGTAGGTGAAGTAACGACGGCAATACGTTTCGGCAGGACAGGGAACGGTAATTCCTTATTCAGCGTAAACACGCCTTCTTCCTTCAACTGGCGGATGATCTCCATCCGCTTCCGCAACATATCCCCCAACGTATAGGCCGGATCGATATCCAGCACTGTCAGGCTGTATCCGTATAACTCATGGAACTCGACGGATACTTTTACCAACACTTTCAACCCGGAAGCAAACAATTGTCCAGTCTCCATCTCGAAATAAGGTTTCAGCATCCGGAACGTCTTTGCCCATATCGAGCCGCGTGCTTTGGCTACCAGTTGTCCGGTTACCGGATTCTTCTCGATGAACTCCAGATAACAATGCCCGGAAGATGCATTTGTCCGCACATCGCTCATTTCCGCCCGTACCCAGCAGGTACCTGGAAATGCTTCACTGACAGCGACGTGAACCAGATTATTCAGTTCCAGCAAAGAGAACTCCCTGCGTTCATTTCCCGTATACTCCGGATTAATGTTCAGCCCTGGCATATTGCGTTCCTTTCTTATAGGCTTTATATATATTCGGAATGCCATATCCCAGTTCAGCATCAGGGCGTTTGGCCTGGCTCGATACCTCCTGCAATAAGGCTATGATCTCTTTGTTGCTTAATCCGGGCAATGCCTGCCACAAGCAGACACCCATCCCTGCCAATATAGGGGTCGCAAAGGATGTTCCGCTGGCATACCGTATATTTCCCTGCGGATCGATCACACAACTGCCCGACCCCAACGCGACAACATCCGGTTTCACACGATAATCGGCTGTAAAACCGACGGAACTGAAAACACTCTTTTTCTTTTCTTCCGTGACAGATCCTACCGTCAGGATATCCGAAGCATCCGAAGGAAAGGTGATCTTCCCCCAGCTACCGTTGCCTTCATTTCCTGCGCTACAGAACATCAGGATACCTTTCTGGCCAGCCAGATGGGCGGCCTGGCTGATCAGCGAACTCTTCCCGTCGAGGGCAGCCTGGTCGTAAGATAACTCGTCCGCATCGAAAGCAAAATAACCTAATGAAGAAGAGATCACATCCACTCCCACGCTATCGGCATATTCGACGGCCGCCGCCCAATAATCTTCTTCTATCGGATATTCCGAATCGCTGTCTTCACTCTTGATCAGCAAATAAGACGCTTTAGGGGCTGTTCCCACCATTATACCGGGCATATTGGCAGCCATACAGGATAATACTTTCGTCCCGTGATCATCAGCTTCATAAACGCTACGTCCGGGATAAATCACATTGTGCGTCCCGATCAGTTGCAGGGAATCGAATACACAGATACGGTCGACATTCTGGAAACCGGCGTCGATCACCGCAACACGCATTCCTTCTCCCCTGAATCCGGCTTCATGCAATTTGACACCGTTCAACATTTTGATCTGGTTTTCCGCATATCCGTATTTTTCTTTCAGAGGCGTATCGGATGGAACAAGGCGTATCTCCTGATCGTCTTCCTGGGCCGGAACAACATCATTGCTTCCTTTCCAGACCCATTTTACCGAATCGACCATTGCCAGCCCTTTGAGCCGGTCGGCAACAGTACTGTCCTTACTGGCGACAACCACAGTGGAAAGCCATTTGCTCTGCACTACCGGTTCTCCCCCGGTAGCAGCCAATGTATCCAGATAAGCCCGGGCAATAGGAAGATCGGAAACAGTAACAGGGGTTCCCGACTTTTTACGCCGTTGTATGGATTCTTTCGACAGGAATGCTTCCGGTTCGTCTACAGAAAATCCGGAATCGCCTTTATCTTTCAGGTAAACACGAAAACAATAACTTTCTCCGGCAGTGAGCCACGAAGAAAAGCAGCATAACAAAACAAACAGTCCTATATATTTTTTCATGGGAACATATAACTCAACCCTACAAAAGTAGTAATTGCCGTGGATATAAAAAAGCCCGGCAACTCACAAGGAGGCCGGGCTTCTATTTTTTAGAATAATTTATTCGTTGATGTTGCAGATAGGGATTTCACGTTTCACACTCTGACGCAAAGAGATCAATGTCTCCGTAGCCGTCACACCCGGTATCTCCTGAATTTTTGAATTTAACAATTCCATCAGATGTTCATTATCACGGGCATACAATTTGATCAGCATTGTGTACGGACCTGTTGTAAAATGACATTCGACTACTTCCGGAATCTTCTCGAACTCAGGTACGACATCTTTGTACATGGAACCACGTTCCAACTTTACACCGATGTATGTACAGGTATTATATCCCAGAATCTTCGGATTAATATGATAACCTGACCCAACGATCACATTCATATCAATCATGCGCTGTACCCGTTGATGGATGGCTGCACGCGACACGCCACACTCTTCAGCTACATCCTTGAAAGGAATCCTGGCATTTTTTGAAATAATGTTCAATATCTGCCGGTCCAGTTTGTCTATTTTCTCCATTTTCTCTATCGCTTTATTATACGCTCTTGTTATTTATATATCAAAAGTATATAATTATTTTCAACAATCTATCATTCTGAAAGAAAAAAAGTACTAAATAAATAATAAAAGCGGGCAAATAATGCTTTTTAGCATAATTTACCCGCCCCTTTATTTACAAATGTAATATTGTTATTTCTGGTCGTCTTTCACGATATCCAGTAATTCTATTTCAAACTTCAAAGTACTGTTCGGTTTGATATTGCTTCCGCGAGGAGGTTGTTGACCATAACCCAATTCAGCCGGAACCCAAATAATATATTTAGAACCAACCGGCATAATCTGCAGAACTTCAGTCCATCCCGCAATCACCCGGTCTACAGCAAATTCAGCAGGTTCACCGCGATCTACAGAGCTATCGAACTTAGTTCCGTCCAACAATGTACCTGTATAGTGTACTTTTACCCGATCTTCTTTTGCAGGTTTTGCACCTGTTCCTTCAGTTTCCACTTTATACTGCAAACCGCTTTCTGTAGTGATAACACCTTCTTTTGTCTTGTTTTCAGCAAGGAACTTATCTCCTTCTTCTTTTGCTTTCTCAGCTTCTTTAGCCTGAGCTTCTACAAAATAAGTGTTCAGAAAAGCCTGAGCCTGTTCCATAGTCATCTTCGCACCAGTAGTATCGTTCTTCAAAGCTGCTTCGAAACCAGCCAACAGATCGTCTACATTAACAGGACCACCAGGCATGCCTTCCAAATTCTGTTTGAACATACTTCCGTTCGCAATACCGATTGCATAGCTCGCGCTATCCGCACCAGTTTTCAGGCTGGCACTTCTTTTTGAGTCACAAGATGTGGCAGAAACGCCCAACGCTACAATAACCGTAGCAACTAAAACATTAATCTTTTTCATTTTTCTCTATAAATTATTTTACTATGTCCAATAATTCGACATCAAAAACCAATGCGCTGTTCGGTTCGATAGCTTCTCCTGCTCCATGTTCGCCATAAGCCAGGTTGGAAGGGATGAACAGTCTCCATTTGGAACCTACCGGCATTAGCTGCAATGCTTCCACCCATCCCGGGATTACCTGCGATACTCCGAATACAGCCGGTTCGCCGCGCTGTACTGAACTATCAAACACTGTACCGTTGATTAAAGTTCCGTGATAATGACATTTTACGTTGTCGGAAGCAGTCGGCGTTGGGCCTTCACCTTTCTGAAGTACCTGATATTGCAATCCGCTGGGCAGCGTTACAACACCCGCTTTTCCTTTATTGATAGTCAGGAATTCTTCGCCTGCTTTCTTATTGATTTCAAATTTTTCTTTTTGTAGCTTCATGAAGTAATCGTTGATCACCTGCTTAGCTTCGTCATAACTGATTTCAGGAGTCTGGCCGCCCAAAATATCTTTCAATCCTTTCACAAAGTCTTCAATCTGAAGATCATTAATGCCCGAGTTCTGGAAATTATTTCCGATACTTAAGCCAAGTGCATAACTTACTTTATCCATTCTTTTTCGTTTTCAACTAATTACAAGCTACAAAAGTAATGCTTTTAACTACACAAACGACATCAAAAGGTACTTTTTTATTACTTTTGCATCTGTTATGGGAGAACAACGAACGGAATCTTCACTATTTTCAACGCTCTTCGATCAATTCAGAGAGCCGTTCATCTTGTTTGCCAATTCATACGTAAGGGATATGGCTGCCGCAGAGGATATTTACATGGAGGCAATTATCCAGTATTGGGAAAAAAGAAAGGAGCTGCCTGCCGACACTAATATCCCCGGATACCTATTAACATCTGTAAAAAACAAGGCACTCAACCACTTACGACACCTGACCATCCGGACTGATGCGGAAGATCAGCTATATGACCACCGCCAACGTGAACTCAATTTTCGTATCTCTTCCCTCGAGTCGTGTGACCCGTCAGAGCTCTTCACTATCGAAGTAAAAGAGATCATCCGGAAAACACTGGATGAATTACCGGAACAGACCCGTACGATCTTCTTTAAAAGCCGGTACGAGAGTATGACCAACCGGGAGATCGCGGCAGAACTGAACCTCAGCATCAAAACAATCGAGTTCCATATTTCGAAAGCATTGAAACTATTTCGCAGCAGGTTAAAGGATTATTTGCCGTTACTTATGGTTCTGACCAAAATAGGAGAACTCTGATAATTAGCCGGACAGTCTGAAATAGAAATAACAGAGAAACTTAAACTTTCCGGCAGACAAATCGTTTATATAATAAAACGATAAGATTATGAGATGTATTAAGAAATGGGGAATAGCGTTGGCCGCAATTACAGCGAGTGCACAGTTCAGCCCGGCAGATGCCTGTACCAGAGTTGTCTATCAGGGAAAAGGGAATACGGTACTGACCGGACGGACAATGGACTGGAAAGAAGATAGCCGCAGTAACCTCTGGATATTTCCACGAGGAATGCAACGCAATGGCGAAATAGGTAAAAATCCATTGGAATGGACTTCTAAATATGGTAGCGTAGTTACTTCAGCATACGACATTTGCAGTACGGACGGGATGAATGAAAAAGGACTGGTAGCCAACCTGCTCTGGCTCGCCGAATCGGAGTATCCCCAATGGGACGGTAAGAAGCCGGGATTATCCATTGCTGCCTGGGTTCAATATATGCTGGATAATTTTGCGACAGTGGACGAAGCTGTCGATTTTGTTGAAAAAGGGACATTTGAAGTAGTATCGGATATGATGCCGGACGGAACCCGGATGGCGACATTACACCTTTCCATCTCTGATGATAACGGCGACAATGCCATCTTCGAATATGTGAACGGGAAACTGAACATCCACCATGACAAATCCTATCAGGTCATGACCAACTCACCTGTTTTCGACCAACAGTTGGCTTTGGACGAATACTGGAAGAATATCGGAGGAACGACTTTCTTACCCGGAACCAATCGGGCGGCCGACCGTTTTGTTCGCGCTTCTTTCTATATCAATGCCATACCGAAGGTAGAAGATACACGCATGGCAGTGGCTAGTGTATTCAGCGTGATCCGTAACACGTCGGTTCCGTTGGGTATTACGACACCCGACCAACCGAATATTTCGTCTACGATATGGAGAACCGTTTCCGATCAAAAGAATAAAGTCTATTATTACGAATCAACCATTCACCCTAATATATTCTGGGTTGATTTCAAGGATGTGGATTTTTCAGAAAAGGCACCGGTTAAAATGCTGGATCTGGTGGGCGGTAAAACCTATGCGGGTAATACGGCAGATCAGTTTGTCGTAACTGAACCATTCAAATTCCTGGGAGCTCATTAAGCTCCCTTTTTTATGCAATATCTTCACTCAACTTTACCCGCAGATCATTTTGATAGGTGTGCATGAACTTCTCCAGATTGAAGAATAAGCGGGAAAGGACTTTGAGGAAAGGATTTTTCATCCGAATGGTTTCCGTCGACGTAAAATGCGTCCCGCCTGTACTGGTTGCTTTCAATTCTCCTTTCCAGTGACCGGTGAATCCGTTCCCCCGGACAATATCGAACTCATACAAAGAATAAGGCTTTTTATGGGCAGTCCGAAAACGGATGACGGAGCCATTCTTCGCTATCTCATCCCAGACTTCTATCCCGTCATTTTCTTCTATAATGACAATTTCTTCCAGATCGCTGCGATAACCGTAATCGGCATTATTCGTCAGCGCATTATATACCTTCTCCGGCGATGCATTATAATAACATTCACTGGTTGCGGTCCTTTCATTCGGCAAAAGAAGTCCGATGATAAAAATCAAAGCGACAATCCCTGCCACGACAATAAAAAAATAGATAAAGAAAGACATCATTATAAGCTTATTTCTAAATAACTGAATCACTGATTGTTTACAAATATAACCAATTAAAAGAATATAACAGAAACATTCCCGATAAAATCCATACCGCCTTTTCGGAACCAACAAAAAAAGGTTTGCTTCGGGAGCAAACCTCTATAAACAATTAAAGCCTGTCTCACGACAAGCCCTAATCAAACTTTGTTAACCTTAAATCTAATACTATTATGAAAAAACCACAGTACAAAGATACGGCTGTAGCAAGTGTTTGTCAAGCTTTTTAGAGACAATATATGTTAAGCGGAAAAGCTTCTTTCGCCAAAAAGTGTTAGTGATGATAAAACTATATACAATACAGACAAAAACTGCTAAAATTAACAGTTAAAAGAGGCTTTTCCACCGAGATATCCGATATCGATCTAGAGCACCAACTCTTCAAATAATTTTCCGAACGTTGCCTCCAGATCGCAGGAAAAGCCGGGATGCGGGCGGGAAGTCTGTATCGAAGAACTCCGTACAGCCGTCAGCCAGCGAAAACGTTCGGGAATATCCATCGCAGCGATCGGACCAGCGCTTTTAGCACCCGAACAGATATGATCGAATACTTTCAGGCTGGCATACAACGAATCCATATCAAGCTCCGAGGAAAACAGACGGATCTTCTTCTCGTCCACCTGATAACGGGCCTTTATAAAACGGGCCTGTTTCGAGAACATGATAATGCCAACATTAATAAACTCCTCACGTTCCACCCGGGGAACAAAGCGGATAACGGCGTATTCATATAAGTGCTTTCCTTGCATCTTGCGCTTCTTTTATAAATGTTTCGGAATGGGCAATCCTTTCTGTCAAAAATTCCATATAGACTTCTCTTATCTCCTGCGGCGTACCGGGACTTTCGCTCCACTGCAACCAGTCGTCCGGGATCAGGGAGACGATCTCACGGATCTTTTCCGGAGTAAGCAGGCGTTTGAACTCGGCATTCACTTCTTCCAGCTTACCGGCCTCCGGCAACAAAGCATGATCCTTGATCTGGATAAACGGGCTCAAAGCATGTTTTCGCCAGTTCGACCATGAATAATGGAAGTAGAGCGATGCTCCATGATCGATCAGCCATAATTCCTTATGCCACATCAGCATATTGGTATTGCGGGTCGTACGGTCCACATTGGTCAGCAGGGCATCCAGCCAGACGATCTGCGACGCCAGCTTTTCTCCTACCTTATTAACTACCGGGTCGAATGTCAGTGCGCCCGACAAGAAATGCAAGCCCAGGTTCAGACCACGGCTGGCCTGCAACAGGTCTTGTATCTCCTCATCGCCTTCCGTTCTTCCGAAAGCCTCGTCCAGATTCAGAAATACCAGCTCCGGGACACGAAAACCCAGTGCACGTGCGACTTCGCCACCGATCAGTTCGGCAATAAGCGCTTTAGTCCCATGACCGGCGCCACGAAACTTTACAACATATTTATATTCGTCGTCAGCTTCAGCCAAAGCCGGCAACGAGCCGCCTTCCCGTAAAGGCATAATATATCTGACAACATTCGCTGTTCGCAATTCCATATTCAAATGCTTTTGACAAAGATAAAGATACTTCCTGTTTACACAAAAGAAACAATCAACATCTCTAAAACAATATAAACAGGCAGTTGTTTTAATTGAAAAGGCGTTATCGGATTATACAGGCTATAAAATCATTGGCTTATGTCGCATTCTTCCCATCATTTATTAAGAAGCAGGGAGCAGGAAAGAGCTTCCGTCTCCTATTCGGAACTGTTGTTCGACCTGATCTATGTCTTTGCTGTCACACAGCTGTCGCATTATCTGCTTCATCACCTGGACTGGCAAGGATATGTACAGGAAATCATCCTGTGGTTTGCTGTCTGGCTCGCCTGGCAACATACAACCTGGGTTACCAACTGGTTCGACCCCGAAACACGTTCCATCCGGATACTTCTGTTTATCCTGATGCTGGTCGGGTTGATCATGGCTTCGGCTATTCCCGAAGCTTATACAAGCCGGGGGCTGATCTTTGCTGCCTGTTATGTCGCTATCCAGTTAGGGAGGACAATCGTAATTGTCTTTCTACTGGATAAAAAGCACCATCTATCCCCTAATTTCAAACGTATATTGGGTTGGTTTTGTATCTCTGCCGTATTTTGGATAACAGGGGCATTCAGCGAAGGGGACACACGTATTCTTTTGTGGTTGGTTGCCGTCCTGTGCGATTATACTTCGCCTATGTTCGGCTTTTACCTGCCGGGACTCGGACGGTCTATTTCCAGTAAAGAGTGGACAATCGAAGGACAACATCTGGCTGAAAGAAGCCAGTTGTTCGTCATTATCGCTTTCGGTGAGACGATTATGATGACGGGGGCTTCACTCAGCGATTTTGAGATATGGGATTCTACAATTATCTATGCAGCGATCATTTCTTTCACCAATAGCCTGGCGATGTGGTGGATTTATTTTGATGTCAGCAGCGAGGCAGGCAGCCGGAAGATCAAAAAGATATCGAATCCCGGTTTGCTCGGCCTGAAATATCACTCGATACATGTGGTACTGGTCGGTGCACTGATCATCTGTGCGGTTGGCGACGAACTGGTTGTCAATCACCCGTTGGGAGAAATGACGACAGGCGGCATCTTTGCCATGGTGGGCGGACCGATCATTTATTTAATGAGTAATGCCATATATAAATGGATCACGTGCCAGTTAATCGCCTGGTCGCATGTGATCGCAATTCTTACATTAGCCCTTATAATTCCGTTCGCTCGCTTTTTCAATCCACTTCAATTGAATGGATTAACGGCACTGATATTTATCGCGGTAGTTATTTATGAAACCGTTAGGCAAGCCGGTAGATATTTCCCGGCAAAGTCCTGATCAAACCGTTCATCTCCAGTTCAAAGAGCAGAGACGACAGTTCACGGACAGACAGATTCAATGCAACTGCCAGTTGGTCGATATGCATCTCACCTCTTTCACGGAGAACGGTTATTACCGGTGCTGTCCGCTCATCTTCCCCGAAAAACAATTCAGTCTGAACAGGGAGAGGAGAAGCTGTTTCCTTTATATCCCAGCAAAGCGCCGAGATAAGGTCGGAAGCGGAAGTTATCAGCCCAGCCTTATTCTGCCGGATCAAGGCATTGCAGCCTTTCGAATGGAGATCGTTTACCCGACCGGGAAATGCGTAGACATCACGCCCATAGGAGAAAGCAAGATCGGCAGTGATCAGCGAGCCGCCTTTCTCGGCAGATTCTATGACGACCGTCGCATCCGCCATACCCGCAACAATCCGGTTACGCCGTACAAAGTGCGGCTTATCCGGTTCCGTTCCACTGCGAAATTCAGTCAGCAAACCTCCGCGGTCCAACATATCCACTGCTACGGAACGATGCGAAGGCGGATAAATACGATCCAACCCGTGAGCCAACACACCTACCGTCGGCAAGTTCGCTTTAAGCGCAGCCCGATGGGCACATACGTCGATACCATAAGCCAGCCCGCTTACGATCAGTAAGTTCGGGATAGAAAGCGAAAGGGTGTGTACCAGTTCGTCCGTCATCGCCCTGCCATACTCCGTCGCATGACGGGTTCCTACAATGCTGATAATGCGGGAAACATTCAGATCAGCACTCCCTTTGAAATAAAGAAGTACCGGAGCATCGGAGCACTCCTTCAAACGTTTCGGGTAATTCTCATCTGTCAGGAAATAACAGATGATCTGGTTCTTTTCAATAAAGGCTAACTCTTTTTCCGCTTGCAGAAGAACTTCCGGGCGTTTGATGGCAGCAGCCGTAGCCGTGCCGAAACCCGGAATCTTCTCCAATACTTGTTGTTTCTCCGTAAAAACGGCTTCCACATCGCCACAGGTTTGCAGAAGCTGACGGGCCAGGATATCTCCTACCCCGTTTATCATAGTTAAGCCAATTTGGTAAATCCGGTTGTCTGTCATAATCTATCTCATAGTTTATCCTGTATCCTTTTAAGCATTTCGTCGAAATATTCGCCGCGGGTCAGCTTGCCGTCCTGCACAACTACAGACTCGACTTTTCCCTTGGTTGCCAGCGCGCCGTCGGAAGCCCGGTAGATATCTTGTTCAAAAACCAGTTTCACTCCTTTCTTATACACATTCAGGCAAGATATATAACTGTCACCGCTCTTCAAAGATGTTTTATAATCTATCTCCACATGAGAGACGAAGCCGTCCACCCCTTTATCGTGCATGGCTCCGAAATTCTCGCCCAGCGATTCGAGGAACTCATGACGGGTATGCTCCATATAATGCTGATAGTTGGAGTTGTTCACTACTCCCTGCAGGTCGCATTCATAATCGCGTACCTTGTCTGTCAGTTTAAAAATATACTCTTTCATTATTTCAGTTCTTTATCGTTGTTAGGTACCATTTTATACAGGCGGTCGGAAGGGCGTACCTTTTCAGATACTTTGAAGGAGAAACGCTCGCCTTTTACGGTTTCTTCCACCGGCTTCAGATCGACACGTATCTCATCGATGGTCTGCATCACCGCACCGGTTGTCGGGCCTGTGATCAGAATCTCATCTCCCGCTTTCAGCGAGCCCGATTCCATTTCAAATTCAGCCACACCGATGCCGCTGAAGTATTTGATGCCTTTCGCCACATAGACTTTCTTTTTGGTCGAACCGGAACCATACTTACTGCTCCATTCACCCAAACGCTGTCCCAGATAATAGCCGTCCCAGAAGCCCCGGTTGAAGACGCTTCTCAAACGCTCATCCCACACGGCGATCTTTTCTTCATCATATGTTCCGCTGCAATAAGCCTTCACTGCTTCTTTATAACATTCAGTCACGAGACGCACATATTCCGGTCCGCGGGCACGGCCTTCGATCTTGAATACCCGCACGCCTGCATCCATCATCTTGTTCATGAAATGGATCGTTTTCAGGTCTTTGGGCGACATGATATATTGATTTTCTATATCCAGTTCGATATTGCTGTCCTTATCTTTCACCGTATATCCGCGGCGGCAGATTTGCATGCAAGCACCCCGGTTGGCAGACGCATTCATTTCATGCAGGCTCAAATAGCATTTACCGGAAACAGCCATACACAAGGCTCCGTGGGCAAACATCTCGATACGGATCAGTTCGCCTCTCGGACCGGTTATCTGCTGTTCTACAATCTGTTGATAGATTTCGGCTACCTGTTTCAGATTCAATTCGCGTGCCAGCACCACCACATCGGCAAACTGGGCGTAGAACCTCAGCGCCTCCACATTCGATATATTCAGCTGGGTAGACAGGTGAACCTCCTGCCCGATCCGGTTCGCATAGCTCATGGCAGCCACGTCTGCCGCAATAATTGCAGAGACTTCCGCTTCCTTTGCCGCATCGATAATTTCACGCATCAATGCCAGGTCTTCCCCGTAAATAACCGTATTAACCGTCAGATAACTCTTAATGCCGTGTTCCTTACAGATGGAGACAATCTTACGCAAATCGTCCGTGGTGAAATTATTGGAAGAGCGCGAACGCATATTCAGTCCTTCAATGCCGAAGTAGATGGAGTCGGCTCCTCCCTGGATAGCTGCCATCAACGACTCATACGAGCCGACCGGCGCCATTATTTCAAAATCTTTCTCGTTCAAAGCTGTTTGGTTTTAAATTAGAAACCACAAAGATACGGCTTTCTTCGCATACTTCTAAGATAAAACCAGTTAACTTTTATCTGGTACCGGATAATGTGTACAACGATATCACACATTTATTTTATTTCATTAGATTTTCTTTTCTTAAAATATCCGTATACTATAAATACAGAAGATTTATATAAAAATTCAGACAAATAATTTCCTACATTTATCTGTTAAATTTGCGGCATTTAACAAATTAAGACATATGATACAAGCAAAAGCAAGATGGATACAGCTGATGATGATTATTGGTTGTACGACAATGTGGATGACATCCTGTAAAAAAGAGACATCGGATGCACAGATGAAAGCATCTTACGCAACAATGAAAGTTTCAACAGCCAATAGGGAGCTGACCATGCCCTATTCAGCGTCTATTCGCGGTCGCCAAGATATAGATATTTATCCGCAAGTATCAGGAACTATCGAACGACTCTGCGTAACAGAAGGACAGGTTGTACGAAAAGGACAGTTACTTTTTGTAATCGACCAAGTACCTTATAAGGCCGCTTTGAAAACAGCTCAAGCCAACGTTGAGGTTGCAAAAGCAGCTTTAGGTACTGCCGAATTGAATTACAATAGCACAAAAGAACTGTTTGCCAAAAAAGTTGTTTCCGAATTCAATCTGAAAACAAGCCAGAACAATTACCTGACAGCCAAAGCGCAACTGGCACAGGCAGAGGCACAGGAGCTAAATGCCCAAAACAACCTTTCTTATACGGAAGTAAAAAGTCCGAGCGATGGAGTTGTCGGTATGCTGCCTTATCGTGCCGGAGCATTGGTCAGTGCCAATATTCCGCAGCCGTTGACAACTGTTTCCGACAATTCAAACATGTATGTGTACTTCTCCATGACGGAAAACCAGCTGTTGGCCATGAGCCGTCAGTACAAAAGCATGGATGAAGCGTTGGCCAATATGCCGGAAGTCACATTGAAACTGAACGACCAGTCTGTTTATGAGCAGAAAGGCAAAATTGAATCTATCAGCGGAGTGATCGACCGCAAAACCGGTACGGTAGGCGTTAGAGCCGTATTCCCGAATGAATCCCGCCTACTCCATAGCGGAGCATCCGGCAATGTACTCATTCCGCAAACCTACACAGACTGCATCGTTATCCCGCAAGGCGCAACAGTCCGTTTGCAAGATAAAACCCTTGTTTACAAAGTAGTCGATGGCAAGGCCGTTTCTACATTAATTACCGTTGCTGAAATCAGCGACGGCCGTGAATATATCGTACTCGACGGGCTTAAGGTCGGTGAAGAAATTGTATCCGAAGGAGCCGGATTGGTACGTGAAGGAACACAAGTAAAATAAATTAGCAAAATATGAAAGGAAATATTTTTATCAAACGGCCTGTTATGGCCATATCTATCTCCATTCTTATTTTGGCGATAGGACTCATTTCGCTCTTTACCTTGCCGGTCGAGCAATATCCGGATATTGCCCCTCCTACGGTCCATGTATCGGCAAGCTATACCGGAGCAGATGCTGATGCCGTGATGAACAGTGTCATTATGCCACTGGAAGAAAGTATCAATGGTGTGGAAAATATGATGTACATGACTTCCACAGCCACCAATGCAGGTTCGGCGACTATCGAAGTGTACTTCAAACAAGGGACAGACCCTGATATGGCAGCCGTCAACGTCCAAAACCGTGTAACAAAAGCACAAGGTTTATTACCTGCCGAAGTAACCCGTATCGGTGTCAGCACACAGAAACGTCAGACCAGCTTCTTACAAATCGATGCACTTGTCAGTTCAAACGGACGCTATGACAAGACATTCCTCGGAAACTACCTGGATATTAACGTTGTGCCACGTATCAAACGTATCGAAGGCGTTGGTGACGTTATGGAGTTGGGTGATACCTATAGTATGCGTATTTGGTTGAATCCCGAACGCATGGCTCAATATGGATTGATTCCCTCAGACGTAACTTCTATTCTGGGAGAACAAAATATCGAAGCACCTACCGGTTCATTAGGTGAAAACTCAAAGAATGTATTCCAATACACCATGAAATATCGCGGACGTTTGAAAAGCGTGGAAGAATTTCAAAACATCGTTGTCCGTGCCCAAGAAGATGGCTCCGTGTTGCGTCTGAAAGATGTGGCCAAAGTAGAATTGGGGACATTGAGCTATGGCTTCGACAGCCAGATGGATGGTAAACCAGCCGTGACCTTCATGATTTACCAGGTGGCAGGCTCCAATGCGACAGAAGTAAACGAACGTATTGCAGCCGAATTGAAAGAGATAGAAAAGGAATTACCAGCCGGTATGGAATTTATCACGATGATGAGTTCCAACGACTTCCTTTTCGCTTCTATATATAATGTAGTAGAGACATTGATCGTCGCCATCATACTTGTAATCTTGGTGGTATATTTCTTCCTTCAGGACTTCAAGAGTACGCTTATTCCTTCTATCGCCATCATTGTTTCACTGATCGGTACATTTGCTTGCTTAACAGCTGCCGGGTTCACAATCAACATCCTGACACTGTTTGCATTGGTGCTTGCCATCGGTACGGTGGTGGATGATGCCATTGTGGTGGTAGAAGCCGTACAAGCCAAATTCGATGCAGGTTATCAATCCGCTTATCAGGCAACAAAAGATGCGATGGGGGATGTAACCATGGCCGTTATATCTTGTACGTGTGTGTTTATGGCCGTGTTTATTCCTGTTACTTTTATGGGAGGAACATCCGGTATCTTCTACACGCAGTTTGGTGTAACTATGGCAACCTCCGTAGGTCTTTCAATGATTTGTGCCTTGACACTCTGTCCGGCTCTTTGTGCCATGATGATGCGTCCTAGCGATGGAACCAAGAGTGCCAAAAGTTTCAACGGACGGGTGCGCGCCGCTTATAATGCTTCGTTCAACGCCGTATTGGGCAAATACAAAAAAGGAGTGATGTTCTTTATCCACCACCGTTGGATGGTGTGGGTCGGTATGGTAGGAGCTATCGTCTTATTAGGATGGTTGATCAGCAGTACCAAAACAGGTCTTGTTCCTCAGGAAGACCAAGGAACTATCATGGCCAACGTGGCAATTGCTCCGGGTAGTACGCTGGCAGAGACAACCAAGGTGTTGGACAAGGTGGAAGACATCCTCAAAAACACCCCTGAGATAGAACACTACTCCCGAGTAGCCGGTTACGGTTTCCTGGCTGGTCAGGGTACATCTTACGGTATGGCTATCATCCGTTTGAAAGACTGGAGTGAGCGTAAAGGCAGCGAACATGTTTCCGATGCCGTAATCACCCGATTGAATGCACAATTCGCTCAAATCAAAGAGGCGCAGATATTCTGCTTCCAGCCGGGTATGATTCCGGGTTACGGTATGGGTAACTCCATTGAGCTTAACTTGCAGGATCGTACCGGAGGGGATATGGGCACGTTCTACCAAAAAGCCATGCAATATATCGGAGCATTAAACCAGCGTCCGGAAGTGGCTATGGCTTATACTTCGTATGCTATGAACTTCCCCCAAATTGCAGTGGATGTAGATGCTGCCAAATGTAAACGTGCGGGTATTTCACCTTCAACAGTGCTTGATGTACTGGGTAGTTATTGCGGTGGTGCCTACGTTTCCAACTACAACCAATTCGGAAAAGTATATCGCGTCATGTCGCAGGCTTCACCGGAATACCGTTTGGATGAACAAGCGCTGAACAACATGTTCGTAAGAAACGGTACAGAAATGGCACCGATTAGCCAGTTTGTAACGCTCAAACGCGTATTAGGCCCGGAAGTCGCCAACCGTTTCAACCTGTTTAGCTGTATCACAGTGAATGTAAATCCGGTTCCGGGCTATTCTACAGGTGAAGTACAGAAAGCTATTGAAGAGGTGGCCGCACAAATGTTACCTACAGGCTACGGTTACGAATATGGTGGTATGGCACGCGAAGAGGCTAGCAGCGGAGGTTCTCAAACACTCTTTATCTATGCCGTCTGTATCTTGCTTATCTACTTGATTCTGGCTTGTCTTTACGAAAGCTTCCTTGTGCCTTGGGCAGTTATCCTTTCCGTACCGTTTGGTTTGATGGGTTCATTCCTGTTCGCTAAATTATTCGGATTGGAAAACAACATTTACTTGCAGACTGGTGTAATTATGTTAATTGGTCTTTTGGCTAAAACGGCTATTTTGATTACAGAGTTTGCCATCGAGCGTCGCCGCCAGGGAATGGGCATCGTCGAATCGGCCTATTCGGCAGCACAGGCCCGTCTGCGTCCGATCCTGATGACCGTACTTACCATGATTTTCGGTATGCTTCCGCTGATGTTCGCTTCCGGAGCCGGTGCTAACGGTAACAGTTCATTGGGAACAGGCGTTGTCGGTGGTATGGCTGTCGGAACATTGGCCTTATTGTTTGTTGTACCGGTATTCTATATCATTTTCGAGTATCTGCAAGAAAAGATTCGTCCGCCAATGGAAGTGGAAACCGATATCCAAGTTGCGTTGGAAAAACAAAAAAGCAAGGATGAACGTGACGGTTTAAACAATGAAAAGAATTAAGACATGAAGAAAATAATTGTATTGACAACCGCAACTGCCTTACTTAGCAGTTGCGGCATATACACCAAATATCAACCGGCTACAACAACTCCGGATAATTTATACGGAGAAGAGGTGGTCGTCGACGATACGACCAACTTCGGTAATATCAACTGGCGGGAACTTTTTACAGACCCGCAGCTGCAAACACTTATCGAACAGGGGTTGCAAAACAATACAGACCTTTTGTCCGCCCAACTGAGAGTGGAAGAAGCGGAAGCATCATTGCTGTCGGCAAAACTGGCCTTTTTGCCTTCACTGACCCTTACTCCACAAGGAACAGTAAGCAGTTTCGATGGTGGCAAAGCAACTCAAACATATACATTGCCTGTCACTGCCAGCTGGGAATTAGACATTTTCGGACGTCTGCGCAATGCCAAGCAACAAGCAAAAGCGTTATACGCCCAAAGCAAAGACTATCAACAGGCCATACGTACCCAACTGATTGCCGGAATAGCAAACACCTATTATACGCTATTGATGCTGGACGAGCAGTTATTAATCTCTCAACAAACGGAAGAGTCCTGGAAAGAGGCGGTAGCTTCTACTCGTGCATTGATGGATGCCGGTTTAGCAAACGAGGCAGCCACTTCACAAATGGAAGCTGCCTACTACAGTGTGCAAACATCCATAGTCGACCTGAAAGAACAAATCAATCAGGTAGAAAACAGCCTTTCGTTATTGCTTGCTGAAACACCTCGTCGGTACGAGCGCGGCAAATTGGCAGAACAGCAGTTCCCGGAAGATATAGCTGTCGGAATCCCTATGCAGTTGTTGGCAAACCGTCCTGATGTCCGTTCTGCCGAACGTTCATTGGAACAGGCTTTCTATGCAACAAATCAAGCGCGTGCAGCTTTCTACCCCTCTATCGTGTTGAGCGGAAGCGCCGGTTGGACCAACTCGGCCGGAGGCATGATTGTCAATCCGGGTAAATTCCTGGCATCGGCTGTCGGTTCATTGACACAGCCCTTGTTCAACAAAGGACAAATCACAGCTCAATATCGCATAGCCAAAGCCCAGCAGGAAGAAGCTAGCCTGGCATTCCAGCAGGCTCTTTTGAATGCCGGAAGTGAAGTCAACGATGCATTAGTGGCTTGCCAAAGCAGCAAAGCAAAGACAGCCTTGTACGAGAAACAAATTACGTCTTTGGAAAAAGCGTTGGAGAGTACCTCCTTATTGATGGAATACGGAACAAATACCTATCTGGAAGTACTGACAGCCCGTCAATCACTGTTAAGTGCACAATTGTCACAAACCGCCAACCGATTCACCGAGATACAAAGCATGATAAACCTCTATCATGCGTTGGGTGGCGGTAGAGAATAAAGCAACATTTGAGAATTCATAATACTTTAACCAAACCTTAATTTACAATCGGTCCTGTTTCAATAAGAACACTTTGGTTTCTTAAAGAAACAGGACCTTTTATTGTAGGCAAAATTTATTCGTGCCTTTTATTAGCGCAAATGATAAATAGTGACCAACGGATTCGATTCTTCTGTTATTTTCTGCAACACAGGATGTTCCTTTAACTTCGGATCTTTTTCTTTCAGATATTCAATTTCTACCGCTGTATTCACCTGTATCATCAGCTTTTTAGCCGGATAAGAGAAAAAAGGCCAGACAGGAAGTCCGCCGTCCGTTTCATTGCGGATGCCGATGCCGGTCAGCGCCCTGTTGTATTCGAATAGTTCCATAGCGTCAATATCTGATGCTTCACGACTCAAGGCACCGGTCTGCTTATCCAGTCGATATAAAAAGAATTTAGATTCATTGGAGCTTTGGAAGCATTTGGCAAAATAAGAACGGGGCGTTTCGAATATATTAAAAACGCTGTATGTGCCGTCGACAGATGCGTTTCCGGTTTTAGACGAACGCATCTCCTTTTCCTCCGATGCTGAATAGCCGTTGTTGACAAGGAAAGCCGGTGAAATCGTTTTGGCATTCACATTCCAGACCGTGTCGGTTCCTTCTGAATAGCAAAACCAACCGTCCATGCTTCCGTTATATATCCATCCTTTCAGACTGGTTTCTTCCAACGACATCAGGTTCATATTCCCAATGGTCGGGCGAAGTGCGATCGTATCATCCGTCGCCCAGTTAAAGATTCCCAGACTGAACATACCCGGAACATTCAACGGAACATACATTCTGCCCAATTCGGCCATCACGTTCGGTCCGACGGAAAGCTGGTAAGAATAAGGATGTAAGCTTGTTATTTTCTTGATAAACTCTCCGTAGAAAGAATAAAAAGAGGTAGAGAAGTACTCACTGACACAGAAAAGACGGTTTTCTTCATCCACAGTGAACGATATGATCTGCCCCGTTTCCCCCGGACCGTTTCCTGTCTTCGCTATCCGACGAAGAAAATGACCTTTCCGGTCGAACTGCAACACACCGTCCTGACGGGTAGAATAAACGAATATATACTCATCGGTAACCGCTATATCCAATATATTGGCGATCAAAGATTCGTCCGTCAATTCCAGAGGAATGTATTCGACGGATTCTATCTCGTCTGCTATTTCCACCTGACCGGAAGCAAAGTCTTTTGCCGCCAGATCGATCTGAAGCAACTCACCGGAAGACTTTTTCGATCCGCATCCGGTACTAATAAGAATGGCTGCCATGAGCCCGAACAATACCTTTTTCATACGCTTTTTTTCAGACAAAAGTAGAAGAAAGCCTCTTTTCACGGTTTCACATCAGTTCACATCTGCTTAAAAATCACGAATAAAGGCATCGCATAGCTCCGGTGTCCCCTTTTCTCCCGTCATTTTCTGATACAGGCGGACACGGCGCATCGAAATAGCCTGATTCGTACAACACAGCAGCATGGCGGTTACCGAAGGGGGAACAGCCATTTTAATCAGGCAACACATGCGCCATTCCTGTTCACTCAATTTCGGAATCTTCCTTTTCAGCCGTTCACGAAATCCGGGATAGGTGCCGTTCACTGCCTGCAGCAACTCTTCCCAGTCTTTAGGTGCCGGCTTCCATTCTTCTTTTCTGTGGAAACGCTGATACACTTCAGAAGAGTAGAACTCTGTTTCAGACAACGCAACAACGGTCTTCTTCTTCCAGTAACGGAAATAGCCCCAGCCCCCGATTCCACAAACGGCCAGCAGACCGATCCAGAGAAAGGCCTGCCCTTTTTGTGTCTTTTCGGCATTCGACAAACGATTCTCCCACGTTCTCTGTTCAGAAGTAAAAAGGAGCTGGGCTATCTGATTCTGTTCTTTCTCCTGCCGCAGGGAGGACAAATAATGGGAATAGTTTTTACGGTAAAAGTCGGCCTGCAAACTGTCTCCACGACTCTCGGCAATCCGGGACAGGGAAGCATATACATGTGGATGGGAAGCGGGCACATGGCTTAGATAGTCCTCGGCTTCTTCCAATTCGCCTGAAGAGATTTTCAGGTCGGCCAATGCCAGACAGAGCTCCGCTTTCTCTTCTCCGGAAATATCTTGTTCGAGTTCCTCTTTCAATAACAGTTCGGCTTCCCGGCAGCGTCCTCCCTGTTGTAATATCTTTGCCTGACTGATCCGGCAACCGCCTATCTGATAATAATAGCATGCACTATCCGCCTCTCCGGTCAAGGCATGGATATCGCCTATTTCCCGATAAAGCTCCATCCGCAGGGAATCGTTGGCATTACTGATGTAAGACAAAGCCTTTTTTTCGCATTGCAACGCTTCATGCTTCAAAGATTGGTTCCGGTATATATTTCCCATCCTCCGGTAAGAAGAAGATAAAGCAACACTGTCTTTTTCCTTTTCAGCCAACCTCGCTACCTGTTGATACATCGCTAAAGCAGGAAGATATTGCAACCGTTCTTCATAGAATGCAGCCTGCCGGAGAAGAGATTCGGCAGGTATGGCCTCTTGCCGTCCGGCTCCGGAAGAACAGGAGACAAGCAGACAAATAAAAAAGAATATCCCTATCATAAGCGACAAAGATACAAGCTTCTACTTATACTCTGCCACCTCACTAGCGAACTTTTAATGCTCTGTTCCTTATTATTTAATTTTTTGGCCGTTATATATTAGTGGCAAAGTACAGGAGAGAAATAATTAATGAGAGTGATAAACAGACTAAAAGTATAGCAAAGGAAGGCCTATCAAAGCCTTCCTCTACTATTCTTCTTATTCTTTTCAGCTACCTATGGATTCTTTTCTCTGAATTATATACTCGACGTCATACTTGATCTTATCCTTTAAAATGTCTTGTACGCCTTCCAGTAAACTGTCCGGTGCTTTCTTAAACAGCGTGATAGTGACCGTCGTTATGTCATCGCTATATATCTTATCTATACGTCCTTCCAACCCTTTCCCTCGCTGGGCATGGCGTGCGTAAAAGAGAATACCCTGGTCTTTTTTCCCACTCTTATATTTGAAAGTGATTGTTCCATCCGGATGGGGTGGTGGCGGAGGAGGAAGCGCGTCGCTCTTTTGTTGTTTTGCCTTAGGATTGACAGATCCTTTATCGGAAGATGATTGCGTAGTCTTCTTCACCGGAAAATTCTTATTATTCCGGGCATCTTCAAACAGAAGGAACGGTGCTTTATCGGCACCTACCACCTTTTGCTGCTTTTCAAATGCCTCTTTGACCAAACGCAAAACCGTTTCAGTCGCTTCCTGAGGAGTATTTATATCTATAAGAAAATAAAAGGAAACAGGTTTTTTGCCCTTTTCCAGTAGTTCCTGTAAGCGAGCAGACAGTTGCTCTGGGGCCTTATAATCCGCAAAGCGATTATCTAGCAATATATCACCTAAAGCATTAATAAACAAATCCTTTGGTTCAGTATTCTTTTTCATGAAAGCGACAATTGCGTCAGGCTCAAACCGAGCTTGCGGTTCCACCTTCATCATATAGTTTTTCAACTCCGTCTTAAAGAATTCTTTCAAATCCTGTTGTTCATCCGGCGGAGTATCCTTATCTTTGCTTTGGATAAGCGTCTCCAACTGCCGGTTCACTTCCGGACGGGCAAAAGCATTGAGGACGATAAGTCCTACGGGGACCAGGAGCAGCAGCTTCAACCGGGCCCAATTGTTTGATTTACCTTTTAACATCATAGTAATACGTTTTTTAATTTTACTGTGGTTAAAGCTGTTGGCAAGAGTGTAGAGGCTGGAGCCGACAGCTTTTTTCACGAGTAACAGTTGATATTTTGTTGCATCGATGCCTTGAGCAAGTACGCCCTTATCGGCCTGGTATTCATGGATATCCTTCAGTTCGCGTTTCAACAGCCAGGCAGCCGGATTGAACCAGTGAAGCCAGAGGATCACTTCCATAAAGAGCAGATCGACAGAATGGCGGGATTTCAAATGTATTTTTTCATGGGTAAGGATCTCATCCGGATACTTTCCATAATCATCTTCGGATAAGATGATATACCGCCCCCAGCTAAAAGGGGAAACGGCATCCGGAGTCAATATTAATGTATAACGCCCTTGCCGCAACTGACGCCCACTCCGGATAAGAACAAACATTTTTCGAAACGACAGCAACGTAACCGCCAGACAGACAAGAACTCCGGCCAGATAAACCAGAAATAAAACCTGTCCCCAGTCGATAGCCATAGCAGGTTCGACAGCCGGAGTAACCATCGTTTCCGAAACCGCACCGGGAAGAACCGCAGAGGTTGCCCTCTCCCCCATGATCATCTCTTCCAGATGAATAAGGGGTTGCTGTATCAATAGCGGCTCGGCTGTCTTTATCTTGATTGCAGGCAACAGCATACATATACTCATTCCCCCTAACAACACCCACCGGTTGAAACGAAAGAACGTATCATTACTCAGCAAAGCCTTGAACCCGATATAAAACAGGATCAGGCAAACAGTGGATTTTAATATGTATAGAAGTAAAGTACCCATAAACTCAATCATTTATTTGTTCTTGATCTGCCGGATCAACTCCTGCAATTCATCCAGCGTCAACGCTTCTTCCTCGATCAGCGTAGAGACGACACGGGTATAAGAATTATCAAAATACTTGTTGACAACCTGCTTCAATGTAGTCTTGCGGTATTCGTCTTCCGAGATCAAAGCATAATATTGATGCGTATTCCCAAAAGCCTTATAACCGATATACCCTTTCTCTTCCAGGGTACGGACAATGGTGGAAAGCGTGTTGTAATGCGGCTTAGGCTCTTCCTGCAAGTCGAGTAATTCGCGGACAAACAAAGGTCCTTTCGCCCAGAAATAGCCTAATATCTCTTCTTCTTTCGATGTCAATCGTTTCATAATCTGTCGTTTTATTAAAGGAATGCCCAAATATAACTATATTTTCCAGTAATACAACTATAATACATAGTCAATCTACTATAAAACATAGTAGATTTCATAATGGAGGAGATTCTATCATCATTCTTCGCGGAAAAAGCTGTACTTTTGCAGTCTATAATAAGAAGGTATGAAGATAGGCTCAATAGATTTAGGTGAACACCCGGTGTTTCTGGCACCGATGGAAGATGTTACGGATATCTCTTTCCGTCTGATGTGTAAACGTTTCGGTGCAGATATGGTATATACGGAATTTGTATCGAGCGATGCATTGATCCGCAGCGTCAACAAGACACAAGAAAAACTGACCGTAGCAGAAGACGAACGACCGGTCGCTATACAGATATATGGCAAGGAAGTCAGTGCCATGGTGGAAGCTGCCCGGATATGCGAAGCTGCCCGTCCGGATATCCTCGACATCAATTTCGGTTGTCCGGTAAAGAAAGTGGCGGGTAAAGGAGCCGGGGCAGGCATGCTCCGTAATATCCCCCTGATGCTCGAGATAACGAAAGAGGTTGTGAAAGCCGTCAATATCCCGGTCACAGTGAAAACCCGCTTGGGATGGGATGCCGATAACAAGATCATCGTCGATCTGGCCGAACAATTGCAGGATTGCGGTATCGCCGCCCTTTCCATTCACGGACGTACCCGTGCCCAGATGTACACCGGTGAAGCGGACTGGACACTGATCGGTAAAGTTAAAAAGAATCCGCGCATGCATATTCCCATTATCGGAAACGGAGACGTGACCTCTGCAGAAATATGCAAACAGCGTTTCGAAGATTACGGAGTGGATGGCGTGATGATCGGTCGCGGAAGCATCGGCCGCCCCTGGATATTCCGTGAAGTAAAACATTTCCTGACTACCGGAGAAGCGTTACCGGAAGAAAAATTCTCCTGGTATCTGGATATCCTCAAACAGCAGGTCAACCAAAGTGTGGAGCGTTTGGACGAACGCCGTGGCATCTTACATATCCGGCGCCACCTGGCAGCCACCCCTCTTTTCAAGGGTATTTCTGATTTCAAGCAGACACGCGTTGCCATGCTTCGCGCTGAAACGGTATCCGAACTGTTTGATATAATGGATTCTATTCCGGAAAAGTTCGGAATTGCGGACTAAATAGTTCCAAAAATGATACTTTTATATTATAAAGTGACATTACTACAATAAATTGATACAATAGTATATTGCATATAATATATTTCCTCTTATATTTGCATCGAGTTTTTTTCATAGTATTTTAGATCTAAGGTTAACAAGTCTTTGCAAAGGAGGAATCGTGAGATTGCTTCGTTGGGAAGCAAAAAGACCGCATCCGTTATTATTTCGGATCGCGGTTTTTTTATTGTTTGCGCACCCTCTTTTTTCAAAAATAATTTACAAAATCTGCAACCTAAGCACCAATAGCCTCGTCTTATAAAGAAAAGAACTATAAAAATAATGCAGATGAAAACAAAAGTATCACTCTTTATCGCCTGTTTATTGGTGGCGCTGACAGGATTTGCCCGCACTACGGAAACAGTGGAAGGTAACGGTAATGTCATCACTAAAAGAATTTCCATCAGTGATTATAATGAGATATCGACAGTCGGAGTTATGGAGTTCGTTTACGAACAATCGGATGCCGCTCCTTATCTGGAAGTGGAGATCGATGAAAACCTGCTCCCGTTACTTCAAATGCAGGTGGACGGCAAAGAACTGAAAGTCGGTCCGAAAAGAATTAACGAAAACAGCCGTAACGGAAATACGTACAACCTGAAACCGACAACCTTCAAGGTTGTGACCAATTCGCGTGAAATTAAGGAACTGAATGTTGTTTCTTCCGGCGATTTTATTGTTGCCAGCCCATTGAATATAATCAAACTGGAAATCAATATGGCCGGTAGCGGTAACATCCTTCTGAAAAAGAAAGTGACAGGGAACAAGTTGGAAATAAACCTGGCTAGTTCAGGTAGCGTTGTCGCCACCGATATTAACTTGAAAGATGTTGAATGTAGTTTGGCAGGAAGCGGTTTCATTCAGGTTGGAGGAAATACCGAAAAAGCAGAATACAATCTGGCCGCAAGCGGAAACATCAAAGCTTACGATTGCCTCACCAACAAAGTTGAATGCAATATTGCCGGTAGCGGTAATATCCAGGCTTATGCTAAGAACCATCTGGAAGCCAACATCGTCGGTAGCGGTAACGTTTATTACAAAGGAAATCCGACAACCAGCAAGAGTGTTATCGGATCAGGAAAACTGAAAGACGCAAATTAAAAGAACGAACTAAATAATAAATGTCATGAAAAAATTAGCTTTAGCATTCATCGGATTAATAGCCTTCGGCACGATCAGTTGCTACGCAGAAAAGATCAAGGGGAACGGAAATATCATCACCAAAGAAATACAGGTAGCCGATTATACCGGATTGATAGTAGGTCAGGGTATTGAAAGCAACGGAAGCTTTTTTGCCGGTAAGAATAAATCTCCGCAAATCAACTATTCACAGCAAACAGGAAAAGCAGGTTTGAAGATCACGATAGATGAAAACCTTCTTCCTCTGATAAAGTTCAATACCGAAGGTGGTATTTTAAAAATAGAAACACAGAGAGGAACCAGGATCAATCCGAGCAGACTGGTCATAGATACTCATTCGGCCGAACTAAAGAAGCTGGGAGTTTCGAGTAGTTTCGACTTTATCCTGGAAAGTTCGCTATCAGGTGATAATATCGAGATCAACGCATCCGGAGCCAGCGACGTATATCTGGAAAAACCGATGCGCATAGCCAATTTATGCAAGATCAACCTGAGTGGAGCCAGCGACCTGAAAACAAGCGATCTGGAATGTCACAGAATAGAAACCCACTCGTCCGGCTCCAGCGACCTGTATCTGAATGGGAAAGCCAACGAAGGAAAATACAACTGTAGCGGCAGCAGCGATATCAAAGCGTATGGTTTCACCCTGAAAACATTGGAATGCTCGGCAAGCGGTAGCAGCGATATTTTAACCACAGTCACCGAATCGTTGAATGCCTCTGCTTCCGGTAGCAGTGATATCAAATATAAAGGGAATCCAAAAGTCAAGAAACACTCCAGCGGTTCAAGCGATATCGATCCGGTAAATTAAGAAATCAATATATTGGGAGTTGGAAAACCCGGAATTACCTTTCACCATGGCATGGTGAGAAGATAATTTCCGGGTTATTTTTTATTCCTTATTCTATCCAGTCTACAAACTCAAGACCGGGAACTTCCGTATAATGTATGCCATCCCATTGAACAGGGATACAACAAAACTGCCATTTACGCTGTCCGTCATCCCCTTTCCAATGTCCGAAGACACTACGGACAAGCACTTTGTTCAGACCTTTTTTTAGTTTTATCTTTACAGGAGGACGATAAAAATAACCTTCTTCCGTCAGCGGAGTTTCGATGCGCCCTTGCCCCCACCCCGTCCAGGGCAGACTTTCAAACGGCCAGTGAGGAGGACTTACCCGTTCATCATTCAGCCAGATATCGCCACCGCTAAAATCCCAACTCCCCTGTTCAGGAGCTCTTGCCGTGCGATAACCACCGGAATGTCCCCACATCCCATTCAATCCGAACATCAGGTAAACGTCCTGGTCGACAGGACTTTTTATATAAGTAACAGCATAACAGGTTCCACCCTCTTTTCCAACAAGAGGCGACATAGTTGTCGGCCAATGGTCTAACCGATATTTACCCTGGTGCGCATTGAACATTGCATAAAAGCTACGTATCTGAACTTCACCGCCATACACTGGGGATTCGGTCCATTTAAACACCGTATCATTCCATGTATAGCTCTTCTTTATGACTTTTTCGGGTTCGAAAGACCGGTCATTCACTCCTTGATGATCGAACGGACCGATCAAACGCCATTTGATATCCGCCTGTTTCACATAAGGGAACGGAATATGACGGAAATAATGATCCCGGTGATAGACCAGACGATCTTCAAATTCAGAGATAGCCGTCCAAGCCGGTGTACCAGCCGAAGGGAATTGCGCCATCAGATCGCGTCTTTTCTCTTTGGCACCCCGCCAGATACGTTCGGCAAATGTCAACATACAAGGATAAAAAGGATATTGTTCCAACAATCGTTTTTCCGAACTCAATGCTCCATCCGTCCAGACGCACATGATACTGCCAAGTGCATTCTCATTTCCTGCCGGAACTTCACAAGGTTGCTGGAAAAATGTTTGCAGCATGCCTCCCTGCGAATCCATATAATCCATATAGAAACCATTACTATCGATATATTGCGCCGACTTATCGAGGATATGGCCGGCTTCATTCTCTCCCCAGCACATTCGTACCGCCTTCTTGTCCGGTGAATAACCGGGATACCAGGTAACAACCTCTTTCCCTTTACTGCGAATGTATTTTATCATTTCCGGCATAAAATCATCCATCTCAAAACGTACCTCATCCGAACCGATATGGAAGAGAGAATCTTTAAATAAAGGTATTACCTCATCCAATGCCTTTTGTAAAGCTGCCATTCCTTCGGGTGTCTGGAGTTTCAGGCCGGTTGCTTTCTCAAAATAAGCGCTATGACCGGGCATATCCACTTCGGGAACCACACGCATATTCAGTGTAGAACAATACACGTCCAATGCGCTCAGTTCGTCCTGTGTATAATATTTACCCGGCTGGCGGGTTTTCCAGTAAGTAGACGGCGCCGTCAGTTCCGACATGTTTTTTACCTCTATCCGCCATCCCGGATCATCCGTCAGATGCAAATGGAGCAAGTTGATCTTATAATAAGACAACTTTCGTACTACCTCTTTTATAAAGGGAGCCGAAGCATAATTACGCCCCACATCGAGCATAATACCCCGAATTGAAAAAGCCGGAGAATCATTAATTACACAATTGGGCAATTCATAAGCATCCGGTGTTTCTTTCACCAACTGCCGCAATGTTTGTAAGGCATTGAAGAAACCGGCAAACTCTCCGGCAGAAATAACCACCTTGTCATCCGATACAACCAGTTTATAGGCTTCTCTCTTCAAAGCATCCTGCTGCGCCGGAAGCTGTTCAAAATAGATCCGGCATATTCTACCGGTCGGCCGCTCCGGCATATTCCAGAACATACAAATATCATTCAGTTCCTCACCGATACGCTTACCATCTCTCAACTTCTCCAAAGAGCTCTTATCTGCTTTTATTACAGAAAACCCCGTCACCCCCTCTTTCCTTATCACCTCATCCGGATAAGGGATCAAAGCAGTGGGCAACTTATCTGTATCAGGCGTCGGAAGTGTCCAGTCCGTTTTTTGACCATGCAATTCAACAACCCCCAAAAGGCAGCATAAAAGGAATATATTCAGTCGTATTTTCATATCCATTCTGTATTAAAGACTCAAAAGTAACGAAAAAGGCAACCGGAAGATAAAATGCTCTATCTCTTACCCGGTTGCCTTCCATCTGTTTTACCTTAAAGACTATTTATCAATAATCGTTCTGTGTCAGATTCGGGTTCAGGTTGATCTCGCTTATCGGTATCGGTAACAACAACTGACTGTTGGAAACGAACGTTGAACCTTTCTTCTTCATTGCACCGATATAAACTCCGTGACGTATCAGGTCGAGACGACGGTATCCTTCCAGGAACAATTCCCATCCTCTTTCCTTCAAAACAGCATCACGCAAGCTCTCTTTCGTTCCAAAATCCGCCAGTTTCAGGTTATGCGAATCATCTCCAAACGCCCTTGTACGTATTCGATTGACCAGATCGATAGATTCCTGGTTCGGACCGTTCAATTCATTCAGAGCCTCTGCACGCGCCAGGATAATATCAGCCAAACGGATCAAAACGACATCCGTACCTTCTGTCCAACCGATATGAGCCGGATCTAACGGGAATTTGTTCGGGATCGGGCCTTCGCCGCCACCGTGACCGACTTCTTTCCGTATATAATTGCCGTCTGCATCCTTTTTAACCGTCACATAAGAAGTCAACATGTCTGCCCTTCGTTTATCCGCCGGATCGAATGTGTTATAAAAATCCCAGGTACAGCGATAATAATCCCAACCGATAGAACCACCTCCTTCAATCAGGAAGTCAGCCGGATGGAAATGGGCTGCATAAGCGGAATGCTGATAGCGTGGAGGCAAACAAGAGATAGAGAATATGGTCTCTATATTCTTCTCATTTTCGACACCCCACAATTTACCCCAGTCTGAAACCAGTTTATGAGGAGAGTTGTTAATGATCTCATTCGCCATATCGGCACATTCTTTCCAACGTTTGGCCTCCAGGTATATTTTACAAAGTTTGGCTTGTGCAGCGGCTTTTGTAAATCGCCCGTAATCCTCCGCCGGATAACTTTCCGGCAGTTTATCGATAGATGCCAGTATCTCAGAAATACAGAATTCTATAATCTTATCCTTCGGCTCACGCCCCGGATTAGAAGTAAGATCAAATTTAGAATCTGTAATCAAAGGCACATCACCATACAGATAAGTAAGGTCTGCATAGAACCAGGCTCTTGCCACACGTGCTTCCGCTACAAATTGTTCTACCAGCTTGGTATCGTTCGTCTGCACTTTACCCAGATTATCGATCCCGATATTGGCACGTACAATAGCCAGATACAAATCATTCCAAAGCGAAGATGTTACATAAAAATCGATCCCCCATTCTGCCTTTTCATACTGGCTCCCTTTTCCACTCTGTGCTCCGGGACCGAAGATAAGGCCGTCTCCCGCTATCTCATTCAACATTTGAAAGGCATATTCGCCTGCCGGAATATAATTACGGGCACTTCTGTCACGGAAACCACCGTACACACCATTCAGATATGCCCGTGCATCCGATTCCGTATTGAAGAAGTCGTCTACAGCTATCTCATTATACAACTGTGTATCCAGACAAGAAGAAAGTAAGCAGGTCAGACCCGCCAGCAAATATATTTTGAGTGTCTTCATAATCGTAATTTTTTAAAAACTGATTCTTAAACCTGCCAGGAATGTACGGCAAGCAGGATATGTATTATAATCGTTTGTTCCGCCAATTTCAGGGTCATAACCTGAATATCCTGTTATAGTAAACAGGTTCTGGGCATCCACATACACACTTAGAGGACAGGAATAAAGCTTCGTATTATAAGTCAGTCTGACAGACTTCAGCCGTAAGAACGAAGCGTCTTCCACATAGAACGTATTCACATCACTTCCGTAAGGATTAGCTGCGCCCGAATGGATCTGACTGCCTGTATTAGTAGGACTCCAGCGATCCATCACACTACTGAATGCGCTGAAACCTTCATATACCCTGGAAGGATTTTCATAATAAGCCCGGAACTGATTGTACTTCTTCCCACCCAGACGGGCATTAAAGAAAATATTCAGGTTCCAGTTCTTATAAGTCAGGTCATTACCAAAGCCTAATTCCACTTTCGGGTCCGGTGTACCCAGGAAGCTGATATCGGCATCATTGATCTTTCCATCCGGCCCCGGAACAAAGTTTCCGTCAGCATCACGGCCGCCGATGTCTTTGTAACGGATATTTCCAGGTACAGAATTCGGCTGTGCACTATTCTTAATATCATCGCCTTCCTGCCAGATACCGTCGTACGTGTAACCGTAAATAGCATTTACAGGATCATCTTCAGAAGCTCCGATATAAGGTTTAGGTAATCCGGCACGGTCTTTCCATTTATTCTTATTATGAGAGACAGTCAGCAATGTCTCCCATTGGAAATCACGGGTACGGATATTGGTCGTATTTAAAGTAAATTCAACCCCGCGGTTTACGATCTCACCAGCATTCCTCCACTGGGATGTATAACCGGAATAAGCCGGGGTAGAGAATTGAAGCAACAGATTATCCGTATTGATCTGATAATATTCAAGCGTTCCGGAAACACGGTTATTAAAGAAACCCATATCCAAACCGACATTGAATTGTTTGGCTGTTTCCCACATCAACAGAGGATTCCCGGCATTACCCGGAATGATCGTAGTCACCGGTGAACTTCCGAATACATATTCATATCCTTTCTTCAATAAATTCTGGTAACTGTTATTACCGATATCCTGATTACCTGTTTCACCGTAACCTACACGCAATTTCATATTCGACAAAGAGGTCAGTCCTTTCATAAACTCCTCGTTGGAGATACGCCATGCAGCAGAGAAAGAAGGGAAATAACCGAAGCGGTGATCCTTATCGAATTTAGATGATCCGTCTGCTCTGAATGTTGCAGTTAGCAAATAACGATCTGCGAAATTATAATTTACACGGGCAATGCCGGATAAAAGTTTATTCATCCTTTTCGTAGTACCCGGAGCACTGTAAGTCTCGCCTATACCAATATTATTATAACCAAAATAATCCGTAAAGAAATTTGAGACTTTAGCCGTCAGTTCCTCATAAGTGAAATCCTGATAGGTATAACCCGCCATGATATCCAACTTATGCACTTTATTGAATTCTTTTTTGAAGGTAGCGGTTCCTTCAAACAGATTACTGCGCCCCTGGGTAGCCGTTACGGAAGCGATACCATTGGCATCCGCACCATTACGGGTAGTTTTGGGATTGTAATATTCTCGTTTTGAATCCTGCATATCCGTACCGGCCTGTAACTTAATAAACAGATAATCGGTAGGAGTAATATTCAATGAGCCATTCAACATCGACCTCTTCGAGCGGGTCTTATCGTCAATATCCAACAAAGAAACCGGGTTAGGCAGCAATGCATATCTCGGGTTTTTAGAAAATTTGCCATCCTCGTCGCGAACCGGGACATTGGCAGGGAAAGCATAAGCACCGGACAATACCCCCGTATCTTCCGCACGGGTTCCGACTGCCACATTCTTATCCGAGGTATTACTCATAAAGCTGGACACATTGACACTGAAAATAGAAGATATTTTCTGTTCCAGATTTACACGAAAGCTATAACGTTCAAAAGAGCTCTCTTTTACTATACCATTGTTTAAATGATAGCTGGCAGATACCATATATTTTGTAGATGCCGTTCCACCTTGCAAAGACACATCATGGTTGGTCACCATACCTGTGTGCGTCACTTCATCCAACCAGTCCGTCCCTTTCCCAAAGGAAGCAATTTCTGCATCCGTATAAAATGGATCTTTTTTGTACAGAGCATTCATTTCGTTTGTCACCCGGGCAAAATCAGTGCCGGAAAGAAAATCGAACCGCTTGGCGATCGTCTGGATACCGAAAGAAGAATTCAATGTGACTTTCGCCTTACCTTCTTTCCCTTGTTTAGTGGTAATAAGGATAACACCATTAGCCGCACGCGATCCGTAGATAGCCGTAGCCGAGGCGTCTTTCAGGACTTCCATGCTCTCGATATCCGACGGGTTGATACTATTCAGCGGGTCTTTCTTCGGACCGTCGAACACATCGCCCGAACCGGGATAAAAGTTCGTATTATCCACCGGGAAACCATCCACAACATACAACGGTGTCTTACTTGCATTTACAGAAGAAAGACCACGGATACGCACATCGGCTGCACCACCCGGCTGGGTGCTGTTCTGGGTAATAACAACCCCCGCAGCACGCCCCTGCATCATCTGCACCAAACTGGAGTTATTGGGAGAATTGATCTCTTCGGCTTTCAGAGAAACAACCGATCCTGTCAGGTCGCTCTTCTTCATGCTACCATAACCGACCACGACCACCTCGTCCAGCTTCTGCAAATCTTCATTCAGCTTAATGGTAAAAGTCGTTTTATTCTTTACCGGTATCTTCTGCTCGATATATCCGATAAAGGAAACATTCAGAACGGCATCATCCGCCACAGCCATACTGAAGTTACCGTCTATATCGGAAACCGTGCCATTCGTGGTTTTATCTTCCACAATATTAGCTCCGATAACCGGATCGCCGAACGAGTCCAGCACCTTTCCCGAGATGGTAATTCTTTTTGCCTGTTCCGGAGCGGGAGTTCCGGCTGCCATCTTCTCATTTATCTTTCGCAATGAGATATAATTGTTGGCAAATTTATAGGTAATATCACTGCCCGTAAAAATATCGTTCAGTATATCAGAGACCTGCCGACTACGTGTATTGATCTTTACACGTCGGCTCACATTAATGTCGTTTTTGCTGTAAATAAACAGATAATCGGTTTGCGATTCAATCTCCGATATCAGTTCATTCAACGTGAGCGCTTCCTTGTTAAGAGCTACACTGGCTGTCTGCGACTGTACGTTTTCAGCATGTAACTGCAATATAAACAGGAAGAAGAAAAAGATTGATAATTTCATAATCCGAACTATTTTTCTTGATTTAAGTTCTCTTATAACATAATAGCATGTCTGCAACAAGTTTTTTTTCATAACTTTGCTGAATGAAGTTACGAAAAGAGTGTAATTTATTGGAAATGAGCGTAGGTTAATTGCTCTTGATAGTAATAGGTTACGATTTAGTTAGTTATCTACTGCATTATCCTTCTGCGCGTTGCGTAACCTTCAAAGAACTCTTCGTATGCAAAAGTAGCTATTTAATTCGAGATTTTGATATAAACTCCCGTTTTTTATCCCCTCATTCATAAGAATTTTCCGTAAAAGCGGTATTGTCCGTCGGCACACCATTGCCCAAAACGAGTTTGGAACAAACGTGTGCCGACTACCGCATAGCTGGAGAAAAGGGCATTGCCTCACGCCTAAACGATGTTTAGACAGATGAAGCAATGCCCCTTTCTTTTGCGCCTATGCCAAGAGGTGCTTTTACGGGTTTTCAAATGATTTTATTTCGTTTTCCCGGCTTTGCAGTTCGGTTTGTACCTTTTCTTCTATTTGGCAAATCAATTCTTGCAGTTGTCTGTTAAGTTCTGCATTACGAGCTGCAAGGCTGTCGGCTTGTTCCGACAATTGGCGATCCTGCACTTTCTGTTCGCTGATTACGTTTCTATTGACCGAATGAAGGATAGTGGTTGATACTGCTGGAGTTACTTCCTTTTTTTTGCCGAATATGCCTAAGAAACCTTTTCGTTTTGGCTTTTTGGACTGTTCCTGCACACTTTTCTGTACAATAACCGGAATTTGATTGGCTATCTTCTTGTTAATAGATTGTTGTTCATCCATTAACCGGACTATCTGGAACATCTGTCGTTCCTTATCCTCTAAAAGACTGCGCACACTATCGATGCGCTCTGCTGGATAGGTGGCCTTGAAACGGCAGAGCATACTGTCCATTGCCATACGCCGTGCATGGTAATGCTCGATATCTTTATCGTTCCATTCCAGTATTGTTTCACCCAATAGAGAAAATTTTATCATTTGAATATTGATATTGTTTATTTCTTTTCGGAGCTCGTCTATTTTTTTATTGCCAAGTTCTAATGCTTCTATCTCCTGCCATTCATAGAGGCTATTATATGCCATACATCCGATAAGAATGGAGATAAGTATATATCCCAACCGTATTGCCTTATAGAAATTTCCTGACCGCTCCATTATTTTAATGACATTGATTTTTGGAACATGAATAAAAGTTTATCTTTTTCGTTCATGCGGATATTATCAGAATAACCGTCTTTTGTTATTTGATACCCACATGGCTTAACCATAAAAATGCCTAAGCCCTTAGTGTACGAACTTACTTCTGAGGCATAGTCTTTACTTGTATTTAATGGAACTTTCCCTTTAATATGACACCACTCATTATTACAACTGATGTCTTCAATCTCAGACATCAGTTTTTGCAAATCTGTAATAGCTTTGGAACTCGCTACTTGGGGTATCTGCAACTCAAAACAGAGCATCGGTTCGAGAATGTCCACACCTGACTGTTGCAAAGCCAGCCTGAAGACATAAGGGGTCAGCTGTCTGAAATCAGCAGGTGTACTTACCGGGCTATAATACTCGGCTTGAGTAAAAGTTACTTTCAGATCTGTCACTTCCCATCCATGTAAACCAGATTGGCAAGACATACGAATCCCTTCAAAAACGGCATTTTGAAAAGAATGGTTCAGATAACCATAGGAGATGTCACTTTCGATTTGCAACCCTGCCCCTAACGGTAAGGGTTCAAGAGTCAGCCCTATTGTGGCCCAGTAAGGGTTGGGTGGTACTTCGATCTGAATAATCTTATTGACCTTTTTTATAGGTCGTTCTTTGTAGATAGTCTTGATCTCATCAAAATGGACCTTTACGGAAAATCGTTCTTCCAGCAATGTCTGTATGATTTCCTTTTGGGTCAAACCATATAACGAGATTTCCAATTCATCACTATATGAGTTTATGGAAAAGGACAAAGACGGGTCTTCAATCCACAATGTATTCAGAGCGGATATCACCTTGCTTCTCTCTTCGGGCTTATTTGGCCGGACGGAGGATTTGAGAGCGGGATGCTGATGAGATAATCCTTGAATCAAACAAGGTTTAGCACCTAAATAATCTCCGATTCGAAAATCTTCTATATCTTCTACAATCGCGATATCATTGGCACCCACTTCATCAACATTTATCTCTCTGCCCTGATAAATAGTCTTTAGATTTTTAATCTTGATGAATTTTTCCGAATCGTTGATTCTTACAACGTCTCGAAGTCTCAGACTTCCGTCAATTATTTTAAGAAAACTTCTTTTATGCCCTTTGGGGTCATGCTCTATCTTATAGAGATAAGCTGAAAGTCTGTTTGAGACTGATGCCGGAGGAAGTATAAAAGAAGAAATGGCGTCCAACAACTCATTGATACCGATATTGAACATTGCTGATCCATGTAGCACCGGATAGACTTTGGCTTTTGCCACAAGAGCGATTATCGTATTCCAATAATCAGCCGGTGAAATTTCGCTATCCGCCAAATATCGTTCTAATATATCGTCGTCATGGTTGCATACAAATTCTTTGTATTCTTCCTTTATATATGTTTGGGAGCAAACCGGATAAACCGATCCATCGACAACAGTTTGCATAAACAGGACATCTTGCGACAGATTTGTTTTTATATCCATATACAAACGCTCCAAATTCACACCGGCACGGTCAATCTTATTGATAAATATAATTGTCGGGATTTGCAGCTTTTGTAAAGTACTGAACAGCAACTTTGTCTGCGCTTGTATGCCTTCCTTTGCGGATAAGATGAGGACTGCTCCATCAAGCATTTTGAATGTCCGCTCCACTTCCGCAATAAAATCCATGTGTCCCGGAGTGTCAATGATATTGCATTTCACTCCATTCCAGATAATAGATGTCGTAGAAGCCCGGACAGTAATTCCTCTACGTTTCTCTATATCCATAGAGTCCGTTATGGTGTCACCATTATCCACACGGCCGCACTTTTCCGTTGCTCCACTGGCAAACAGCAGATTCTCGGTTACGGAAGTTTTTCCTGCATCAATGTGAGCAAGAATTCCTAAATTTATAATATTCATTTGGATTAAGCAATAATATACTACAGTAGATGCATTGTCGAAACGCACCTTTTAATACCTCCTCGTAGCATATGAGAACTACAGGATTACTAACTCGTATTAATATGTATATTATTACTGCCGCATAACGATTACAAAATTACACAAAAAAATATATCTAACAAAAGTGGGAGGATTTTTTAACTTTTTACCATAGACATTTTATTAGGGAAGCGTAGGTTCAACTGGCAAGTACAAATAAGTAGAAATGTTTGAACAACACCGTTTTAGGAAGTTGAAAAATCAAGTTTCTCTCTCGGTATAGCGTTTATTTTGGCCAATATCTTCTTTAGTTTAGCATTTGTGTATTTCCCATTCGTGTTCTATTTAGCTCCTTATTATGAGTATGTAGCAAGTTACTTATCAAATTCAGCCTCTTTGAGGGTCAAATATGGTTTTGCAAATGGTGACTGACAAGACATAAACAAGGTCAGCAGGAATTTTTTACATAAATGGACATGAATGTATATAACCTAAAATAAGAATAAATTTTAATAAGGGCTGCCCAAAAAGAAAAAAATGCAGTTGCCATCCTATAGATACTTGCAGAAAGGATAAAATTTACTTTTAGACCTTTTGGGATAGCCCTTATTAATACTTCAGATAAAATTCCTTAGGTTATATTTTCAATCCTTTGGACCGGGTTTCCTCCTTGGCATACAGTCCCGGACGCCCGATTATGACATGGTTGGCAACGATACTATCCGCCGGACTGCGTATCTGCGGCGGTGCATTTTCGGGATATTGCGCCTGCCTGTTCCTCACATCTTCCGCTTCCGGCTTGAGCTGTTGCCCTTCATTCTCCTTTTCTGCGACTTCGGGCGTGGGTGGCGCAAGCTCCAGCTGAATTTTTCGGTCAAGGGCGGCAAGTTCGGACTTCAACTGCTTCAGCTCGTCCTCCTTCTTCCACACCTTACCCGCTATCTCCTGTAACTGCGGTATCTCCATCTCCAGCACCTCGTTCTTCGCCTTGTACTGGTCGATGATGGAGGGTATCCTCTCCATCGCGTTGAGGAAGTTGCGGGCGGCGGCCAACGGGTCAGCCATCGCCAGATGCCCGTTGTTGTAGGTGTACTTGTAGTTCCCCTCGACCACGAAGCGGTTGTCGGTGAACTCCAATCCCTCTTTGAGTATCCTTTCGCTCACCACCTTTATCGGAAAACCGTAAAGTTCACCGACCTGCGTGTACAACCCTCCGGTCGTGGCATTCTTGGCTATCTCCTGCAAACGCTTTCCGATGACCTTCTCATCGGCGGAATCCACTCCGTCCACCTTTATTATATTAAGGCGGTTGCCCTCCTTGTCGGTCTGCACCACCGACAGGAAGCGGTTCCAGTCCTCCGTCATGGCATCTATGAAAGCCGTGTTGTTGCGCAACTCGCCGGTCTTTGACTCCAGCTTGAACTCCGAATCACGCTTGCCCTTGTTGAACGACTTGCGTTCCCCTTCGAGCGATGCGATCCGCTTTTCCAGTTTCGCCTTGTCCAACAGGTCGGTATTGCCGGAGAGCAACGCCATGTATTCCGAGAAATTCATGCCCGATTTTTCGTCCATTGCCCCCTCGTCGATGGTACGCGCACCCATCGCACCGCTTTTGAGCTGGCTTATGAAAGTCTGCTTGCAGTGCAGGAGGTTGAACTTGTAGCTGTCCAGTGACTTCTCCACCGCGTAGATGATTACATCCACGTTGTTCCCGGCGAAATGTTTGGCAATCTCATTACCTGCCCTAACTCCGCGTCCGTCACGCTGTTGCAAGTCGGACGGTCGCCACGGCGTATCGAGATGATGGATAGCCACACACCGTTTCTGGGCGTTCACACCCGTTCCGAGCATAGAGGTAGAGCCGAACAGCACACGCACCGTCCCGGCGTTCATGGCGTCTATCACCGCCTTCCGCGCCTTGTCGGTCTTGCACTCCTGAATGAAGCGCACCTCGCTTGGCGGTATACCGTAGTCCTCCGTCAGTTTGCGCTTGATTTCCGAATAGACGTTCCACCCGTCGCCCGGCTGGTATGTCCCCAAATCAGAGAAAACGAACTGCGTGCCTTTCTGGGCGTCGTATTTTTGATAATACTCCGCGATCATCTTGGCACAGTGACTCGCTTTGTTGTCGGGATGATCTTCGTAATTCGGGTCTATCATGCGCATGTCGAGTGCCATTTTCCGGGCATAGTCCGTGGCGATGAGCATCTTCGCCTTTTCTTCCGTTTCCGAAAGCGGCAGCCTGCCCAACAAGGTGGCATCGCCCGTCTTGGCGAACTGCATCAGTTTCTGTATGAAGTCCTCCTGTTCCGGCGTGGGCGGTATATGGTGCAGTATCTCGTTCTTGGCAGGACGGTCAACGCCCACATCCTCCGCCGTGCGGTAGTCCGTGATTTCATTATAGAAGGCGGCAAGCTCCGGCACTTTGATGAAGTAGCGGAAACGCTCCTTCTGGACCACATTGTTCGTCACGTTAAATTCAAAATCCGTCGTCTTCTTGGCAAATATCGCCGCCCAAGCGTCGAAACACCTTATGTCCTGCCGTTCCAGCTCCTTCGGGCGCAGGTACTTGAACAGCAGGTACAATTCAGTCAGTGAGTTGCTGATAGTCGTGCCGGAGAGGAAGGTCGCACCCAAGTCTTTTCCTGTGCGCTCCTGTATGGTGCGTATGGCAAAGAGCATGTTAAGTGCCTTCTGGCTTCCCTCGCTGTTTCCCAATCCCGCCACACGGTCGTGGCGCGTGTTGAAAGTCAGATTCTTGAACTGGTGGCTCTCATCTATGAAGATGTGGTCGATGCCCATCTGCTTGAAATCCACCACGTCGTCCGTGCGTGACTTTATGGCGTGTTCCACCTTCTCCAGCTTCGCTTCAAGGTTGTGCTTGCGCTTCTCCAATCCTTTCAGCATCGCCCGCGACACGTTCTTTCCCTGCTGCCGTAGCACTTCGAGGTTTTCCTCCACCGTGTCAAGCTCTGCTTGCAGGATGCGCTGCTGCAATTCCGGCGACTGCGGTATCTTGCCGAACTGGTCGTGCGACATGATGACGCAATCGTAGTCGTTGTTCTTTATATTATTGAAGAAGCGCACACGGTTGGCGGTCGAAAAGTCCTTCTCCGAAGCGTACAGAATACGTGCGTTGGGATATGCCGCCTGATAGGTGGCTGCAATCTCCGCAACGTTGGCTTTCAGCCCGATAATCATCGGCTTGTGTGCCAAATTCAGACGCTTCATCTCATGCGCGGCGATGCACATTATCAGCGTCTTACCGGTTCCACAGGCTAAGCGCAAAGCGCCTTGCCGTCCTTTCGGACGGTAGGTTTCTAA
>NZ_QUHH01000016.1:0-9075 GCF_003479515.1 Parabacteroides sp. AF14-59
TGTTTTTAGTAATAAATGTTTTATCTGTAAACTACTTTCAGTAAAGGTCAGTTTTTATACTTCCCCCGTGGGAAAGTATATACCATACAGATAAAGAACGTAAACAATCATTTAATGAAGCGATAGATACATATTATGTAATGAGAGATGTTTATGAGAATGCAGGTTATACATTGATCGAAGTACCCCAATTGCCTGTGGAAGCAAGGAAGGATTTCATTATTGATCGTATAAATTCAATCTGAAAACATCAATATTGGGGCCTTTTAATGAATTTTGTTGTCAATTGGAATATAATCGGTTCAATTTGGAACATTCAGAAAAAAGAATCTGTTATAATTTTGCGGAGTTTAACGAGGGAGTTAATATAAAATAATGGGGAAAAAGATTGTTTTTATTCTGACATTCGTTTTGATAGCTTTTGCATCAAAGGGTCAGAACACAATAATAAACGGAATTGTAACGGACTCGATCACTGGAGAAACGTTACCATATGTTTCAGTTATACTGAAAGGTACAACTATCGGAGCAACAACAGACGATGACGGGAAGTTTTCACTGACAACATCATCTAATGAAAGGACTTTATCCGTTTCTTATCTTGGATACGAAGAAAAAGAGTTTAAAGTTGCTGTCGGAAAGAAGAATTATTTCAAGATAGCTTTAGCGCCTTCCAGCTTCGCTATCTCGGAAGTTGTAGTCAAGCCCAAAAAGGAAAAATACAGTAAAAAAGAGAATCCGGCCGTCGCCTTCGTCAAGAATGTAATCGATTCACGCGAAAGTAACAATCCGCGTAACCACGATTACTTCAGCTATAGCCAGTATGAGAAGATGGTTTTCGCAATGAACGATTATCATCCGAAGCCTAAAAAGGAAAATGGTAAAGCCGGTAAATTCGACTTCCTGATCGATTATATAGATACGTTGGATATCGGCAAGACTATCCTGCCCGTATCGGAAAAAGAGAAGGTGGAAGGTGTCTTTTACCGTAAAGATCCTAAGGTGGAGAAAAGAGTCGTATTGGGAGCCAAGGCTGCCGGTGTAGATGAAGTTTTCTCACGTGATGGCATGCAGCAGTTCCTGGGAGAAGTTTTTCGTGAAGTAGATATTTTTAAGAATGATATTCCTCTCTTCCTGCAACGTTTTGTAAGCCCGTTGTCCAGCATGGGGCCTAATTTCTATAAGTATTATCTGCTCGATACGTTGGAGGTCAACGGACAACAATGTGTGGACCTGGGGTTTGTTCCTTTTGTTTCCGAAGGCTTTGGCTTTACGGGGCATTTGTTCGTGACGCTCGATTCTACCTATTTCGTCAAGAAGGCGATATTGAATGTCCCTAAAAATATCAACCTGAACTTTGTCAGTGGAATGACGATCGAACAGACTTTTGAAAGAACGGAAGACGGAACACGTATCATAACCAAAGATGATATAAATGTAGACTTCAAGCTGACGGAGAAGTCGAAAGGCATGTATGCCCGAAGGCTGAACATATATAGCAATCATTCTTTCCTGCCTCCTGAGGACGATGGGATATTTAAAGAAAGTGCTCCGGTCATCACGCTGCAGAATGCCTACAAGCAACCGGAAGATTTCTGGGATCTGAATCGTCCCGAGGAAGCCGGAAAGCGGAATCAGAATACGGTCGATAAGTTGATGGAGAAATTACGTTCGGTTCCGATATTCTATGTGACGGAGAAGATCATAACGATCCTGACTTCGGGGTATATAGGCACAAGTACTGATCCTGTTAAAAACAAATTTGAGTTTGGACCGGCCAATACCTTTATCAGTGGTAATGCGATCGAAGGCGCCCGCTTCCGTGTCGGAGGTACGACTACGACTGCTTTCAGTAAAAGATTGTTCCTGGAAGGATATGCCGCTTACGGTACGACAGACCGGAAGATCAAATATAATGGTTTGATAGAGTATTCGTTCAACGATAAGAAAGAATATCGTAAAGAGTATCCAGTCAATTCCATCCGTTTGGAATATCTGTACGATATCAACCAGCTGGGACAACAATATATGTACACCAACAAGGATAATATCTTCCTGGCATGGAAACGTCAGAGAGATACCCGTGCTACTTATTTGAGAAATGCCGAGTTGACTTACTATCGCGAACATTATAACGGTATTGCTTACGGTGCTGTCCTGCGTAACAAGAAAGAATATTCGACAGACTATGCTGTTTTCGACAGAATAGAAGAAGATGGCCGTATCACTCCGATAAAATCTTATTCTATGACAGAGCTGGAATTCAAGTTCCGCTATGCTCCGAACGAGAAATTCTATCAGACACGTAATTACCGTTATCCGATTACTTTCGATGCTCCGGTAATCACTTTGAGCCATATTACAGCAAGAAAAGGTGTATTGGGTGCCGATTATACCTATAACCGTACAGACCTGGGTATCCAGAAACGTTTCTGGTTCTCTGCTTTCGGATACATCGATATTATCGGTAAGGCAGGCAAGGTGTGGGACAAGGTTCCTTATCCATTGCTGATATTGCCAAATGCAAACTTGTCATATACAATCCAGCCGGAATCCTATACAAACATGAACGCAATGGAATTTATCAGTGATGAATACGCATCCTGGGATGTTACCTATTTCATGAACGGACTTCTTTTGAACCGTCTTCCGCTGATTAAAAAGCTGAAATGGAGAGAGGTGCTTTCATTCCGTGGTATGTGGGGTAATCTGACGGATAAGAATAATCCTTATTATGGCGGTAAAGATCTGTATTTGTTCCCGGAAGGATCCTATACATTAGGAAATACGCCTTATATGGAAGCCGGGGTAGGTATCGAAAACATCTTTAAGTTCCTTCGTCTCGATTATGTATGGCGTTTGACTTACCGTGATCATCCGGGCATACAGACAAAAGGTATTCGCTTTTCGATGAAGTTGTCGTTCTAGTCGGCATGTTTGAAATATAAATAAAGCTTCCGTTGTCCGTAATTCATGTTACTGGCAACGGAAGTTTTTTTATGCTGTATCGTTCTCGTTTCCTAAGCAGGAAACTGGAATTTCCCAGGGAAGAAACTGCAGTTTCCCAGGCAGGAAATTGTAGTTCCCTGCGGAGGAAACTGGAGTTTCCAAATAAGAAAACTACGAGGAAACTGTAATTGGTTGATAATTACAGCGGTAGTCCTGTTTTGGTGAATCCTTTAAAATGCTTCTGTCATATTCATATAAACCTGCACTCCATCCAGTCCCGGTTCCTTTCCTATATCCAATCGGAAGTTTTTACCCGGTTGCATTTGTACACGTAATCCGGCACCGAAATTCAGTTTCCATTTATTCCAGTCAAAAGGAGTATTACCGATCGTTCCGGTTCCCATCCAGGCGACAAAACCGCATTTAGCCCAGAAGTTTCCGCTTTTGTATTTAGCTTGAGAACCGAACATATGGCGGTATTCCACGATTCCGTAAGCCATAGACTTATCCCTGTATTTACCCCAGTAATATCCGCGAAGGTCGAAGGGTGAACCGAAAGACGGTAATTCGGAGTAGGGGACATCTCCCATGCCGATCTGACTCTTGGCGATCCATGCCAGTGTACTTCTGGGGCGGAACACATTTACAAAGTGCCGATATTCAAGTTCCAGTATTTCATAATTATAAGTGCCTCCGAGATATTTGCCGAAGGCCTTCATGTTTCCACTTAGTAATACGCCTCGTGTCGGTGTGGCTACATCGTCTCTGGTATCATATTGGATCAATCCACCGATACCTACATTCAGATATTTCCGTTTGAACCGGTTGAAGTAGGGATCTATTTCCATTACCGGATTAATATCCGAGGCATCCGTAAAATTTATATCGAACAGCCCTCCCAGATAGAAGTGAGGGCGTATCTCCCAGACAAAGCGAGGGTAGATCTGGAAATAACTCCGGTGATAACGAGTGGTCGAATCGCTTCTGTCTACATGCTCAATCGTTTCGTATCCCTTTCCATAATAATGTGCCGGCTCGTTCCTGTATCCGTAACTGGCATAAATACGGAATTTATTCTGATTGAAAAAGAATGTCCCGGCTCCTGCAACCACGATTGTTCCGTTTATCGAAAGATTGATGCCCGCCGGAAGGAAGGAACGTTGTGAGATTGTATCGTTCTTATTCATTCTGAAACTGGCCAACACAGCGCCGCCAACACCGAGTGATGCTTCCGGAGTATAAGACGGTCCTCCAAGGACCGACCACCATATTTTTTTGTTAGCTCTGATAGAGTCTTTTCGTAATTGCCGATAATAACGTTTAAGTTGTTTCTCGTTCAATTGCTGTCCGTCAACAAAAATGGCCTCTTTATGGAGTGTATCGGTCGGCTCTGTATTTTGGGCCTTTACGGATAAAAAAGAAACAGATAGGATGATACCTGTGAAAACGATTAAATGTTTCGACATCGGCTGCTTTTATTTTTAGGTTGCAAAAGTATGAAAAAGAAAACATACTAACCTATGCTTTGGTTGTCAGCCTTTGTATTTCTTTAGGTTTATTCAGCTTTTTGTACCGGAATTTCAATCCAGAACAGGGATCCTTCTCCTTCCCGGGATTCAACGCCTATATTTCCTCCGAATTTTTCGGCTATCATAGCACAGATAGGAAGTCCAAGTCCTGTGCCCTGGGCGAATGAATTCAGTTTGACGAAGCGGTCGAAAATCTTATCTTTTTTATCTTCCGGTATGCCTATTCCGGTGTCTTTCACGTAAAAACGGATATTCTTTTCCGTTTCATCCAATGTGTAGCCAAATGTGATAGTCCCTTTAGGTGTAAACTTCAATGCATTTGTAAGGAAGTTGATTATCACTTGCATCAGCCGGGTGCGGTCTGTACAAATGATACATTGAGGAAGCTTCTGGTCGAATGATATACTGACTTCTTCAGATTTGTTCTTCAGTTTCATTTGGCTGCAAATCTCTTCCATCAGCTCATTTATGTCTGTCTGGGTATAGACATAATCCAACGAGCCGGATTCGATTTTGGCCATATCTATAATGTCGTTTATCAATTGGAGCAGGAGTTCATTATTGGTGGAAATGATATGTGCAAATTCCTGTTTCTCTTCCGGATCATCCGTCTCCGTCAATAAGTTTGAGAAGCCGACTATCGCATTCAACGGTGTGCGGATCTCATGGCTCATATTGGCAAGGAATGCTGATTTTAGACGGTTTGCTTCGTCAGCTTTCTTTACTTCATACATCAGATGTTCTATTCTCTTTTTGTCTGAAATATCTTCTATCTTCATTAAGCCGCCGATAACATTCGTTTCCGAATGATCTAAGACGGGGATTGCACTGATCTCGAATGTCGTTTCGCCGTCGGAAAACTCATGGCGGACCGGATGTTCTTTTATGATCGCTTCGCTGAGTGCACATTGGGTACAGGGCTCTTTTCTTCCCATAACAGTTTCATAGCAGATCTTTCCCGGTGTATAGCGGCGTCCTTTGGCTTTCCCCTGTAGATTGGACGTAGATTCCCATTGTACCTTATATTCTTTGTCGATATAGATCAATCCAAAGTTTATGCTGTTCAATACCAGGTTTTGTGTATCTGCTGCATCTTCCAGTTTTTCTTTGGCCTGGATCAGCTCTTTTTCATATTCCTTTATCTGTGTAATATCCCAGCGAATGATCAGCAACCATCTGTTCTTGTCGTGTGAGATGATGGATTTATGTACGATCGTATTATGAAGAATCCCGTCCGGGGTTACATAATCTTCTTCTGCTCTGTAGTTTTCGCCTATCTGGACTAATTGTTCATCTACTTTGCGGTATTTCATACCGCGTTCTGCACCATAAATATCAAAATCCGTATGTCCCAGAACTTCTTCACGTTCAGTGCCGGACCGTAACTCCGCCTCTTTATTCCAATAGAGATATTTGTAATCATCATTGATATCCTTGACAAAAACCGGAAAAGGAAGATTATCCAGAATATCGATGCTAAAAAGACGTTCTTTTACTGTTTCGCTCAATGTCTGTTCTCCTGCCAGTTTGACTTTGTACTGGTCGTTTTCTCGAGCTAATTTCCGGTTTCTGTACAACAGAAAAAAGGAGATAACAACCGATAGCAGAAGAAGCAGAAGTAATATGGTTGTTTCCACTGTTAACATCAAAAATAGATTATTTATCGAAATAAGCATTCCCATAAAACTGTAATAAAGATTTACCCTTTACAAATATCGACAAATGTATCATTAATATTTTAAATACTTTCTGAAATTTATTGATTTTCATATTATTTTTCGATTATACCCCTAAATATTTCCATAATATGCAATCTAGTTTCCTTGTAGTCTGAGAAATTAGCTTTACATTTGAAGAGGTAAACAGAGAAAAAGTAATTTATGAAGAAAGTAGCTGTTCTGGCAACCTTTTTTCTGATCTCCCTGCAACTGCTCAACGCCCAGAAAGTAGGGTTAGTATTAAGCGGAGGAGGTGCGAAAGGTGCTGCACATATCGGGGTAATAAAAGCGCTTGAAGAAAACGGAATACCTATTGATTATATAACTGGTACCTCTATCGGATCCATTATCGGTAGTTTATATGCTATGGGATATTCGCCGGAAGAAATGCTGGCATTAATGTTGTCGGAAGAATTTAGTTACTGGCAGACGGGAACGGTTGAAAATGAGTATAAATATTATTTCAAGCGGCCGGACCCGACACCAGAATTCGGTCATTTTTCTATTGACATGACTGACTCCTTGCAGATAAAAGCAAACTTTTTGCCGCAGAGCCTTATCAATCCGATCCAGATGAATCAGGCTTTCATGGCTCTTTTCTCGCAGGCTACGGCTAAAGCCGGATGGAATTTCGATAATCTGTTCGTCCCGTTCCGTTGTGTCGCTTCCGATATTTATACAAAGAAAGCGATTATATTCAAAAATGGAGATTTGGGAGATGCTGTGCGTGCTTCCATGACTTTTCCTTTCTTTTTTCAACCGATCTGGAAAGACAGCATTCCTTTGTTTGACGGTGGCATTTATGATAATTTCCCGGTTGGTCCGATGAAAGAGGCTTTCCATCCTGATTTCATTTTTGGTTCTACAGTAGCCGGAGGGAATAACAAGCCTTCCAACAATGCATATAATCAGCTGGAAACAATGATTATGCAAAAGACAGACTATGATGTTCCCGAAGAAGACGGTATGATGATCAAGTTCAGCTTCCCGACCGTCTCATTACTGGATTTTCAGAAGGCAAAGGAATTGATGGATATTGGTTATAAACGTACTATGGGGATGATCGATTCGATTAAGCAGCGAGTTCCCCGCAGGGTGCCGCTTGCCGAAGTGAATATGCGAAGGGCTGCTTATAAGGAAAGTTTGCCTCCATTGATTTTCCAGAATATCTATGTGACGGGAGTCTCTGAATCGCAGCGTAAATATATAGAGTCGCAGTTGCATCGTGACATCAACCATGAGTTTTCGATGGAAGAGTTCAAACGGGCTTATTTCAAAATGCTGACCTCTTCCAAGATCAGAGAGATCATGCCACATGCTGTTTACAATCGCAGGGAGAAAAAATTCGATCTTTATCTGGACGTAAAAATGAAAGAAGAAATAACAGTCGGTTTTGGTGGCAATATTTCATCACACCAGGCAAACCAATTATTTCTGGGGTTAGGATATCAATATTTAGGTCGTTTTGCTGCCGATGTTAATGCTAATTTCCAGGTGGGAAATTCCTTTAGCGGAGTGCTGTTGAGCGGGAGGATTTATTTGCAGACCAAAATTCCGACATATCTTAATTGGGAAGGCGTTTATTCTGATAAACGATATCAGGAGAGCCAATCTTTGTTCTATGAAGATGTATTACCGGCTTTCATAAAGCAAAAGGAGCTGTATATGAAGTTGAAACTGGGATTCCCATTCCTGAACAGGGCTAAGTCGGAGATAGGATTCGCTTATGGGCAGTTGAATGATTATTATTTCCAAAGCAACAGTATGTTGTTCCCTAATTCGAGGTTTGATCATAGCTGGTATAACTTATTCAGCGGCTCGCTCAGTATAGAACGTAACTCGTTGGATGCCAAACAATATCCCATATCCGGACGAAAACAGTTCCTGATAGCGCAATATGTTACAGGGACAGAGAATTATGATCCTTCCTCGCAGACAGCGGAAAGTCAACCGTTTAAGAAAAAGGTTCATAGTTGGTTGCAGTTGAAAGGGGAGTGGCAACACTATGAAGTGTTAAGTAATCGTTTCAACCTGGGACTTCAGGGTGAACTGGTCGTGTCGAGCAAAAACTTGATGAATAACTATACGGCATCAGTTTTACAGGCTCCGGCATTTACTCCTACACCTCATAGTAAGATTGTGTTTAATGAAGCTTTCCGGGCAAATCAATATTTGGCTGCCGGGATTTCACCGATCTATAAGTTCAGTAAGCTTCTGCATTTTCGTTTGGACTTATATGGTTTTGCGCCATTATACGAAATAAAGAAGGAGGTCAAAAGTGAAAATCCGTATGTGGCGGCTCCTTATTATGGAAAATTTCTTCATTCATTTAAGTATATGGGAGAGGCTGCTCTGGTTCTGCAATTACCTTTTGCCTCTATTAGTCTGTATGCCAATGGATATAGCTATCCGGCGAAGAATTTCAACTTCGGATTGAATATCGGTTACTTGATCTTCAATCCAAAAATGTTAGATTAATTTGAAAAAAAGATGTAGTAAAGTCTTGCAAGTTTAAAAGAAAACACTACCTTTGCACTCGCAATCACGAAACAATGGCCGCGTAGCTCAACTGAATAGAGTAGCTGACTACGGATCAGCCGGTTACAGGTTTGAATCCTGTCGCGGTCACCATTCGAGATTACAGTTTAAACAGATACAAAGATTGGCCGCGTAGCTCAACTGAATAGAGTAGCTGACTACGGATCAGCCGGTTACAGGTTTGAATCCTGTCGCGGTCACCATTTGAGATCACAGTTTAAACAGATACATAAAGATTGGCCGCGTAGCTCAACTGAATAGAGTAGCTGACTACGGATCAGCCGGTTACAGGTTTGAATCCTGTCGCGGTCACAGAAATAGGAAAGTGTTGAAGTAGTAAT